>JANXZX010000043.1 GCA_025355325.1 Geobacteraceae bacterium | reverse complement strand
TTGAAACACAGAGCAACTGAGCAACTGAGCAAAAAACAAAGAAGAATTCAGGTTAAAACCATAAATAATAACTCACCATTTTGGTTATGCCTGTTGTTGATGTAACTGTTTGATTCCTCTGTTGCTCAGTTGCTCTGTGGTTCATGAATTGCCGATTTTAGGATGAATGGCACAGAGAACGTGGACGACGCAGATAAAATATTTTCTTTGGTTTGATCCGTGAAAATCCGCTCAATCAGATTTGATCCGCGTTCCATTGAATTTTGAATTTGATCATTCCGTGCCCCAACGTTTGTAGAGGTCGTTCTCAATCCCCAGTTGGTCAAGAATCTTCCCGACGACAAAATCAACCAGCTCCAACACCGATTCCGGTCTGCCGTAGAAGCCCGGCATGGCCGGTATGATCCGTGCGCCGGCGCGAGACAGCTTCAGCATGTTCTCCAGATGAATGTCGGAAAGTGGTGTTTCGCGCGGCACCAGCAGCAGCGGTCGCCGTTCTTTCAGCATGACGTCGGCACACCTCTCGATCAGATTGCCGGAGGTTCCGGCGGCGATCCGCGCCAGGGTGCCCATGCTACAGGGGCACACTACCAGAGCGTCGGGGGCGGACGAACCGCTGGCGGCTCCGCAGAACAGATCCTCGGGATGTACCAGTGTGATCCCGGAATCAACTTCGAGGTGGTCATACAGGCGTTGCTGCGCCCTGTCCAGATCTCCCGAGAGGTCAAGCCCGGTTTCTTCCAGACAGACGGCTGTGCCGCTGCAGCTGGCGCTGAACGTTACCTTGATTTCGTTGAGGCAGAGCTGCTCTGCCAGGCGAAGACCGTACATTGAACCGGATGCGCCGGTCAGGGCGATAAAAATATGTTTCTGCTTCATATCGGTTACCTCGCCAGAACATCAGCAGTCGTAAACAGCACAATGGCAACGCTGATGTATCCATTCATGTTGAAAAAAGCCGCATCGAGCTTTGTCAGATCTCCGTCCTTCAGCAGCCAGTGTTCGTAAAGCAGCATGGCTATCGCCGCCAGGATGCCGACCAGAAAAAATGTTCCCAGATGCATGAGATTGAACAGGGTAAAAAGCAGGCCGATCATAACAATGTGAAAAAGCCGTGCAGCCCATAGCGAGCCGTTTACACCGAGCAGTACCGGAATGGAGTGCAGCCCTGCCGTGCGGTCAAATTCAAGATCCTGGAGCGCATAGAGGATGTCAAACCCGGCCACCCAGAACAGCACGACGCCACCCAAAACCAGCGCCGGTGCGTCAATCGTGCCGCGAATTGCGACCCAGGCCCCGATCGGGGCTGCGGCCAGGCAGATACCGAGCACAACATGGGCCAGCGCCGTGAAGCGTTTGCAGTAGGAGTAGAGCATCAGGAAAAACAGGGCAATCGGCGAAAGCTTGAGGCAGAGCGGGTTTAGCATCTGCGCCGCCAGCAGCATCAAGGCGGTTGCCGCAATAATGAAAAACAGCGTTAACCCCTTGCTTATGAGCCCTGCCGGAATGGCCCTGACGACGGTGCGGGGATTGCGTGCGTCAATTTCTGCATCAATCAGCCGGTTCATGGCCATGGCTGCGGTACGGGCACCAACCATGGCCAGGATAATCCATGCCGTCTGACGGAGGGAGGGCAACCCACCTGCCGCCAGCAGCGCGCCGGTCAGAGCAAACGGAAGCGCGAAGATCGTATGGGCAAATTTGATCATCTCCAGAAAGATGCCGATTCTGGTGAATATGCTTGTGTTGATGGCGGTCACGGTAACCTGTACTCCTTCCAGCGATATGCGACGAGGTCTGCGATTTCATGTGATGTTTTTACTTCAGTCCGTGTCTGGCGGCAGCCGGTTGCATCGATGGCAATCCGTCCGGTTGCCCCGTCACGGATAATGTCGTCGGGGCTGTCAGTCGTGTTGATGGCTCTCCAGGCAGCGTGCGACAGCGAACTTTTCTCCTCACCGGCAGCAACGAACAGGAGAATCCGTGCCGAAGCAAACCACGGCAGTTCCCATAATCGGGCGGAAATGTTCCGTACCATGTCGGGCTGCGGGTTATCAAGGGAAATGATGGCGCTTTGATGGAAAATCCACTCAAAGGGGAAGCGGATGTCCGTTACGACCGGAACCAGCTTCTTGAGAAAAGCCAGCAACAGCCGCTCCCACGCCTGTGCTATCCAGCAGTCTTCCATCGGCGGCGGCCCGACAAGGGTTGCCGGAATAATGGCATCGGGGCGATGGCTGATGGCGGTAACCCGCATCAGGGCAGCAGGTGCGGCAGGAGCGTAAAAACCGGTATGATTGCCGAACGGTCCTTCCATCGCGATGTCACCCGATTCGACATACCCTTCAATGATCATTTCAGCACCAGTCGGAACCCGCAGCGGGACACTCCGGCACGGGACAGTCGTAAGTGGCGCACAGCGCAGAAAACCGGCGAAGGTCAATTCATCGAGATCACCGGGAAGCGGGATCAGGGCACTGAACAGGGTTGCCGGATCGCCGCCGAGGACAATCGCCACCGGCATCGGTTTTCCAGCGAGACGGTGCAGCTCTGCGTGCCGCGCCGCGCCACTGCCGGTTTTCCATTGAATAGCCACTTCTTTTTTGCTGCGCAGTTGCACCCGGTACATTCCGCAATTAGGTGTGTGCCCAGCGGGATCTGCCGTAAAAACCTGCGGCAGCGTGATGTAGCGACCATTGCCGGATGCCTCGCCATCTCCCGGCCAGTTCTGTAAAAAAGGAAAGCGGGACAGGTCTGGGGGATTCATCTGGATCAGTGTCTGATCCGGTTCGGGAGCGGCGAGCGGGCAAAAGCGGCTGAATGCAGGCAGTGCGGTAATCTGACGATCCAGTGAGGTAACATCAAGTTCAGGAATCTGCTCAAGCAGAGTGCTCAGGCGGAGGGTCAGTTCGTTTAAATCCGGGATTCCAAGTGCCCGGCAGACCCGTTGCGTTGAGCCGAACAGATTGGTTACTACCGGGAAATCGCCTCCGTCCGGCTGTTCGAAGAGCAGTGCAGTGCCGCCATTCGGCTGCTTGCACACCGCATTCGTAATGGCGGCTATTTCCAGAATGGGATCAACGGGCACAGATATGCGGGCAAGATCACCGTCAGATTCGAGAAGGGTGATGAATTCGCGCAGATTATGTATCGGCATAATGGTCAGACCTAAAACAGCAAATTTACCGCCGAGGATGCAGGAGACACAGAGTAAATATCAAAAAAACCGGAAAGTATAGCAAAATTGTTAATAACAAAATTGCTGACGCCCGGTTTTTTAACGTGCTGTTTTTATCCTGCTGAGTAAGCTTTATGAGGCTGAAGGATAGCTCTAATCAATGGATCGACAATACCGTCTCCAGAGCTTTGCGGTACGCTTCTACAGCTTTAGGCTGGGTTTTCAATTCTTCAAACATGCGCCCCTTAAACAAATGGATATTATAGTCAGCCGGGTTGATCTTTTCGGCCTCATCAAACAATTTTGCCGCTTCGTCCAGTTTGCCCTGTTTCCCATAGGCAAATGCCGAATAATAATAGCATGGTGTGTAGTATTCATCCGTTTTAAGGGCCTGCGCTATCATAGCCTGACCTTCCGAATAGTTGCCGTCGGAGATCAATATCAGGGCCGACTCGCATAATGCGATGACATGAGTGGGCTCTTTGGTGATTGCCTCCTTGAACTGAGCCGCAGCCGCAACCTTATCACCCCGCTCCAGATAGAATTTTCCAAGGCTGATGTGTGGCATGACAAACCTGGCATCGGCATCAAGAGCCTTTTTGAACCACATTTCGGCAGTGTCTGCCATCCGGCCCGATTTAAGCGTATTTTTGCCCATGTTGTACAGGCGAAGGGATTGTTTGTTTGGCTGGTAGCCCTTTTTAACGACAGCCGCAGTCTGTACCTTACCCTCCACCGTCGCAGCGATATAGTCCGCCATATCTTCCGACCCTACCAGCGGGTAACCCGAGAGTTCATAGGTTATGGTCCGGTCCTTGTCGATAATCACGGTTGAAGGAAGTGCTATTATGCCGACCTCGTGAAAATACGACAAACCGTGATCGATAAAGACAGGAAACGTAAGTCCGAGCCGTTGTATCGATGCTTTGACCTTTTCCATGGAGGCATCAGTGAAGTTCTGGCCGTCGCAATTGACCGCAACAACGGAAAGCCCCTGGTTTTGATACTTTTGATACTGTTTCTGGAGCCTGATCAAAGCTTTTTCGGAATTCTTGTCCCACGTTGACCAGAAGACGATAACGGTCATTTTTTTTCCACTGACATCGGTTAACGTCTTTGTTTCGCCAGAAATCAGTTTAAGGGAAAAATCCGGCACCGGCATGCCGACCTGTAGTTGCTGCAAGGTGGCGGCGGCAGGTGTGAACAGAAAAATGCTGTAGCAGGTAAACAGGGTTACCAACAGTGTGGTTCTTTTAAAAAATGGATAGCGAGATGATAGTTTCAGGGGTATGAATCCTTTCAATAAGTTCGAAAATTGCGAATTGACTGAATAAACTGCTATTTTCTGCCCTGCTGGTGTTTTTTGATACCTTCCTTGTACTCTTGAAGAGCACTTTCCAAATTGCCGAGTTTCTCGTAGACGACGCCCAGTTCATAATGGGTTCTCACCGGATTGGGGTTTTGGGCAAGTGCAGCCTTCAATGTCTCTTCGGCCCCTTTGAGATCGCCTTTGCCGGCCTGTATGATGCCTTTTCCGGTCATAGCGGAATGAGATCGGGGGTTGAGTTTGAGGGCTTCGGTAAATACGGTCTGCGCTTCATCCAGCGCACCTTTTTTCAACAGGAGATAACCGAGACGCACCTGAAGAATGGCGTCGGCGGGAGCTGCCGCAATCTGTTCCCGCAATGAGCGGATATCCTTATCGAGGGAATCTTCGGTCAATACCGGCGGTGAAGCCGGCTTGACCGAGGTCGGTTCCGCCTTGGCTTTTTCGGCTTCTGCCGGTGCAGCAAATGCAGAGGCCGAAAAAGACAGGGCACAGAGAGTTACAAAAAATATATGTTTAATGTTCATAGTATACATCCCTCTACCGAAGGTACCGATAGTATTCAAATACTAGAGATTCTTGGCCGCACTCTTCCGGTTATAGGTGTACAGCTTGTGACAGCCGGGCAGACACGTCCCACCGTCGGCAGTCTTCTCGAAGCCTACCGGCAACTGCCAGGCATTGAAAGGAACTGCATCGCGAATATGACGCGGGTTATTGGTTGCATGAGCATCATGACACGCCCTGCAGGTACGCCCCTTGGGGGTTTTGTTGACATGTACGAAGTGCAGATTCTGATCGCCATTCCGGAATGCGGTCAGCTTGGTGGTCTTTTCATCACTGGCCAGTGTCTTCTCGTGGCACATGTAACAGAGTTTATAGTTCTCCGGATCATAACCGGCATAAAACTTGGCCGGGAAGTTTTCACGCAACATTCTGAAATTGTTTGACCCGTGGGTGTTGTGACATCCAGAGCAGTCTTTCTGCTTGATCGGACCGTGAGCTACAGTATTCTTCTCCAGAAGCGATTTCATATCGGCAATACGCCCCTTGCTTGACACGTACTCCTTGTCATGGCAGGTCATGCACAGTTCGGCCGGTTGCATGGTCAACTGTTTAATGTAGTTAGATACGTGCGGGTCATGGCAGGCAAGACATTTTTTTTCCGTATCCAGTCCCTTATGTTTTACCATTGCCGTGCTGATATCCTTCTGCTTGTCTTTGTGGCAGGTCAGGCAGAGATCTTGCGCTCCATCAGCCTTGAAGTTGTTTTTGAAATCGCCGCTGTGGGGATCATGACATTCCATGCAGGATTTTTGGAGTGGGGCATGGGAAAACTTCTTGTTCTTGAAAGCCTCAGCCTTGTCGGCGTGGCAATCATAACAGATGGCGCTGGCTGTGTTGCGCAGCAATTTGGGGAACTCTGCCTGATGTACCGCATGGCAGGTTGTACAGCTGCCGACAGCTGCAGGTCCGTGGGCGAATTTGCCCTTCATTATGGAACGGCTGTGGCATTTGAAGCAGAGTTCGGCACCGGCGGCACGAAGCATGAATTTATTGGGAGCCTGGTGCGAATCATGGCAGGTATAGCATTTGCCTTCCTTGACCGGCAGGTGGACGTATTTCTGGGTATCAAGCCGCTCGTGACATTCCGCACACAGTTTTCCGGTGTTTTCAATTTTTGCAAAACTGTGCTTTCGAGTGGGTTTGTGGCAGAATACACAATCACTTGTTGCCACTGGACCGTGAACATATTTATCCGTTCCCATGCGATCATGGCAATCCGACGTCTTGCATGTTTCTTTTGGGCCGGCTGCTTTGCCGCCTACCGCTGAAAAACTTTGGGAAAGGCCTAAAAACAGCGGGAAAGCCGTGACGGCAACCACCAAGAAGATAAACCTGAAGCGTTTACTTAGCACAATTTGTACCCTCCTTTTTTGCAGAAATACATCAAACGTATACATTACAATAGGTCTTCAAACCACGTAACGCAGTGGTTTGTCAAGCGTTTTATACGTTTGTTGGAAAAACAAAATGACGTTTTTAATTATTATAAATCATATATCATGATATATTTATACTGATGTTGGAGTCTCTAATGAAGTAGATCACCCTTGAAGCTCTATTTCACGGAGCTTCCACCAAGAAAGGAAACTGTATGCTTCCCGTTTTCCCGCTCTTTGACAGTCATTTTCATATTATTGATCGCCGGTTTCCATTAACCCCCAATAATGGCTATCTACCGGACGATCTGACCTGTCACGAATACCTGGCACAGATGGACAAATATAATCTTCATGGCGGTGCGATTGTGTCGGGTTCATTCCAGGCATTTGATCAAAGCTATCTGCTGAACGCTTTAAAAACACTTGGCCCCGGCTTTGTCGGTGTTACCCAGCTTCCGACTACGGTCACTGACGATGAAATTCTGGTGCTTGACAGGGCCGGGGTGCGTGCGGTGCGCTTCAACATCAAACGGGGCGGCTCCGAAGATGTGCAGCACCTGGGTGCGATGGCCCGACGGGTGCATGAACTCGTTGGCTGGCACGTGGAACTGTACGCGGATTCCCGTGAGCTCGGCGAATTGTTTGAAACGCTGGTAAAACTTCCGGCGGTCAGCATTGACCACCTGGGGCTGTCGCGAGAAGGTTTCGGGACACTGTTGAAGCTGGCAGAGCGTGGTGTACGGGTGAAGGCCACCGGCTTCGGCAGAGTGGATTTTGACGTGCCGACTGCTCTCAGGCAGCTGTATTCTGCCAATCCCCATGCCTTGATGTTCGGCACGGATCTGCCTTCCACCCGTGCCCCGCGCCCCTACCACGACAATGATTTTCTGCTGGTGGCAGAGACGCTGGGGGACGAGGCGGCGCGGGCGGTATTTTACGATAATGCGGCGGAGTTTTATCGACTTCCACGATGATGTCGCCGGTTATTTCAAATACTTCCCGATTATCGGTGCCAGTTTCTGTCTGGTCGCTTCCGGTATCACAGACTTGTCGGTAATGACGGCATACTGCATGGCGCTACCGCAGGAGCAGGGGCGTGCAGTGCCGATTTCCGCCACAGCATGACGGATGATGTTTTTGGCCATGGCCACATTCTGATGGATGATCTTGATGATCGCTTCGACGGTGACGTCATCGTGTGAGTCGTGCCAGCAATCATAGTCAGTTGAGAGCGCGATGATGCCGTAGCAGATTTCGGCCTCACGAGCCAGTTTGGCTTCGGTCAGGTTGGTCATGCCGATGACGGAGGCTCCCAGCGCCAGATAGGAAAAGGATTCGGCACGGGTGGAAAAGGCGGGGCCTTCCATGCAGATATAGGTGCCTCCCTTATGGGTCGTTGCTCCGGCTTTTTGTGCGGCACTAAAAAGTGTCGTGGATAGATCGCAGCAGACCGGGTCGGCAAAACCGACATGAGCAACAATCCCGTCGCCGAAAAAAGTATCCTTCCTGATTCCTTTGGTCCGGTCGATAAACTGGTCCGGAATAACAATATGGCCGGGTGCGATGGCTTCCTTCAAACTCCCCACGGCAGAAACAGAGATGATCCGCTCCACCCCAAGCTTCTTCATGCCGTAGATATTGGCGCGGTAGTTGACTTCAGAAGGGAGCAGTCGGTGCCCGCGACCGTGGCGGGGAAGAAAAACCAACTTCACTCCGTTCAATATCCCGGTGACATATTCGTCGGACGGCGCTCCGAATGGTGTTTCAATCGTGATGCGTTCGACCTGTTCCAGTCCCTCCATGTCATAGAGGCCGCTGCCGCCGATGACGCCGATGGTTGTTTCACTCATGTTGGTAATTCCTTTCGTATGTGGTTCGATATCCCCCCTGTGTATATCAGAGATGCACCGGATCGTGAAGTCTATTAAATTGACAAAGCGGGCATCAAGAAAGTAGAGTTACCGGCAACCGGAAACTCTATGATCAATATCGACAAACTAAAACTCCAATTTAAAAAGATCCTTTCGCTGGATGCCCACCCCGGACACATCTCCGTAGGATTTGCCGTGGGCGTTTTTATCAGCTTTACCCCTTTTTTCGGTCTGCATACACCACTGGCCATTGCGCTCGCTTTTCTGTTTCGCCTCAACAAGGTTGCCTGCATCACCGGGGCCTGGGCCAACACTCCTCTGACGGTGGTGCCGGTTCTGGTGGCCAGCTACAACCTGGGGCGGTTCCTGCGCGGCAAACCGGTGAAAGAGCTTACCTTCAAGAGTCTTGACTGGCACAGCCTCCAGCCGTACGCAAAATCCATTCTGCTCGGAAGTTCAATTCTCGGTTTTGTGGCTGCGGTAGCGGCTTATTTCCTCTGCTACTGGCTGGTGACTTTTTTCAGGCGCAAGGATGCGGCATTACAGGAAATTACGCGGGAAATGGAAGAGGTCGGTGAAGAGCTCGATTAGTTGCGCTTCCCGGCTAAAAGGGGTTGGATTCAGATGTTGCGTGGTACTAGTACACCGTAACTCTTAAATCAACATATAATAACTCCCTCCCCCTTGGCGGGGGAGGGTTAGGGTGGGGGGGAGTTTGCCATGAAATTTGCATGTTGCAGCTTCCCCCACCCCCTAGCCCCCTCCCGCAAGGGGCGGGGGGACTTTATGAAAAACAAAGTGTCACGTAATACTAGGGCAACGCTGGCGGTGCCAAAACCTCGCGGATGACTTTATCAAGACTGATGATTGAGTACGGTTTCATGATAAACCCTTTGATAGCGGTTTCCCTGGCCTGTTGTTCGGTCGTCATATCACTAAAACCGGTGCAGAGGATTATCGGCATATCCGGTCTGATAGCAATGATTTCTCTGGCCAGTTCCTTTCCGGACATTCCCGGCATTGTTAAATCGGTTATAACAAGATCAAATCCGGAAGGAGCGGAACGAAATAACTCCAGCGCCTCATGACTGCCGGACGCGACTGAAACCGCATATCCAAGAGATCCCAAAAGTTCCTGCCCCAATTCCACAAGCGACCGCTCATCATCAACAAACAGAATATGTTCCATGCCCCCGAAAACGTGCTCGTCTTCATCATCGTCCGGAACAAACTCACTGACAATTCTCGGCAGGAAAATATGAAACGAGGTTCCATGCCCGGGCTCACTATATACGGAAATTGCTCCACCATGACTCTTGATGATCCCCTGGACTACCGCAAGTCCCATACCGGTTCCTTCACCAACACTCTTGGTGGTAAAGTACGGCTCAAAAATTCGTTCCCTGATAGCTGAATCCATGCCATGGCCGGTATCGCTGACCGTTAACCGCACATAGGGCCCCGGCAGCAAATCGTTGTAACGTTCGATGAGAGAGGCATCAGCTTCGATATCATCCAGGGAAATCGTAAGCGTTCCGCCATGGGCACGCATGGAATGGGCCGCGTTTGTCCCGAGGTTCATCAAAACCTGATGAAGCTGGGTCGGATCGGCCAGAACCATGTCGCCATTCGGAAAGGTGTCAATCTGCCGGTGGATTTCAATCGAGGTAGGCAGCGAGGCACGAAGCAGCCTGAATACCTCTTCAATAATGGTCGTCAAATTTAGAGGTTTTGACTCCTGCTCACCCCGGCGACTGAAGGTCAAAATCTGACTTACCAGTTCTTTCGCTCGTAAGTTAGCCTCCTGCACCCGTTCGAGGTCACGTGATATAGGGGGGTCATGAGCGGCTTTACACTGTGCCATGTAAGTGTAACCGATCATAGCGGTCAGGATATTATTAAAATCGTGGGCAATCCCACCGGCAAGCGTGCCGATCGCCTCCATTTTCTGTGACTGACGCAAATCCTTGTCGAGCTTTTTAAGATCAGTAATGTCACGTCCCTCGGCAATGATCTGAGTAACGTTGCCCTGCTCGTCGAGCACCGGTTTTAAAGAAAAATCTACGCTGTAGAGCTTGCCTTTCCCATCAAGATAGTTCGCTTCAAAACGCTCCAGCATTCCTGAAGCCGCCGAGATAATCCCTTCACGCAGCCTTTGCCGCTGCTCCTCAGAAAACGACCACCACGGAGTTTCCCAAAACGGTTTTCCGATGACTTCAGGTGCCGCAACGCCGCAAAAACCGAGGCCGGTCTCATTGGCTTCCAGCAAAACACCATCCGGAGTCAGCAGCGCTATCAACTGGAACGTCTGTTCAAAAATGACGCGAAACTTTCGCTCGCTTTTCTGCAGGGCTGTTTGGGTCAACTGCAGCTCTTCCACTTTTTCTTCAAGGAGGAGAGTTTGCTCCTGCAACTGTTCCTGAGCCATCTGCCGTTCGGCAATCTCATCTTCCAGCTCGCGGTTTGCGATCGCCAAATCGGTGGTGCGTTCTTCAACCCGCCGTTCGAGCTCGTCCTTCGCTTTTTGAAGTTCTTTCGTCAGTTGGCGGTTTTGCAGGTGCACGGCAATGCGTGCCAGCATCTCCTCCCGCTGGAACGGTTTCGTGATGTAGTCAACCGCCCCCACTTCAAGCCCTTTTACCTTATGTCCGGTCTCAGCCAGCGCTGTCATGAAGATCACCGGAATATCTTTCGTGAATTCAACGGATTTGAGCCTGCGGCAGGTTTCAAACCCATCAATCCCCGGCATCATGACATCCAGTAAAATAAGATCCGGCTGCGCATATTCGGCTCGCGAAATTGCACTCTCACCGTCCTCGGCTGCCAGAATGGTATAGTGAAACGCCTCCAGGCAGTCATGTAACACGGAGAGATTATTGGGATCATCATCGACAGCAAGAATAACCGGCTTGCGCCGCTCATCCATATCCGGAGTCCGCGTGTCACTGTTCATGTACTTTCTCCTCTGTACTGCTCAACCAAAGCAAGAACAGCTTTGGTCTTGAATCCTCCTGCCAGATCACGCAGTTTGTCTGCAAAGAGGCTGAATATCCGATCTCCCGATTCAAGTTCGGCTGCCCATGCCGCAATTTCCTTCATATCACCCATCATGGCCAGTCGATACAGCTCTTCAATTTTTTCACTACCGGGAGCGACCAATAAATCACCGTCATTTGCGGCAACCCGAACGTTCTGAACAGTCCCGGCGTCCGGTAAAGCGGTCTCCCATTCGATATCAAGATGCCTCCCGATCTTTTCCAACAGAATATCGATGCGGATCGGCTTGGTAACAAAAGCGTCGCACACGGCCATAAAAGCCTCTTTATGGGCACTGTCAGTCGCGGTAGCGGAGGCGCCGATGATCTTCGCTCCTGCCAGATCAGGGCGGTTCCGCATTTCCGTTGCCGCCTCCAGGCCGTTCATCTCCGGCATTACCAGATCCATCATTACCAGGTCAGGGCACTGTTCTTCCGCCCGCACCAGCGCCTCCTGGCCGTTTTGAGCCGTATCAATCCTGAAACCCAATGGTTCCAGCAACGAAACAAGCATTGCGGTGTTGCCAATATTATCATCGACTACCAGAATTTTTTTCCGGGCACCGGTATAGCCGACAATGTAGCTCTCGGTGTTTTCCAGCACAGTATCATTGTCAACCAGCGCCGGCAATTCAACTTCAATCCGGAAGGTGCTCCCTTTGCCCGGGATGCTGTCAACAGTGATCCGTCCATTCATCAGTTCCAGCAGACGTTTGGTAATATTCAGGCCAAGGCCGGTTCCCACGGTGATTTGACGGTCCGATACCAATTGCGTAAATGGCTCAAAGATGGTTTCCAGCTTGTCAGCGGGAATGCCGATGCCGGTATCCGTAACTTCGCAGAGGAACAGGCTGCTGCCCAGATCATACCGGACACGCAGGGTGACTCCGCCACGGCGGGTATACTTGACAGAGTTGCTCAGCAGATTTAACAGGATTTGACGAAGTTTGCGCTCATCACCGCGGACATAGGACGGCAGCAGGGTTTCGGTTTCACATTCAAAACGCAAATCCTTTTCCTCGGCATGCAGTCTGGTGAGATTAAAAACCTGTCGCACTAGTGCCGGGAGGTCGAAAACAACATCTTCAACATCCATTTTTTGAGCTTCGATTTTGCCGACATCCAGAATGTCGTTGATCAGCGTCAGCAGATGCTCGCCACTGCCGCGCATGATACTTAATTGCTGGCGCTGCGTTTCGGTCAGATTTTCATGATGTCTCATGATTTGGGCATAGCCCAGAATCGCATTGAGCGGAGTCCGCAGTTCATGGCTCATGCTGGCGAGAAAATCGCTTTTCGACTTATTGGCCGCTTCGGCCTGCTCTTTGGCGATGGTTAATTCTGCGGTACGCTCATTGACCAGTTCTTCAAGATGGTCTCGGTGCTCCCGCAGTTCCGCTTCGGCAGTTTCACGTGCATCAATCTGCGTTTCCAGTTCCTGCACGTTTTCCTGCAGGGAATCCTGCATCTGTTCCAGTTCCTGCACATTTTCCTGAAGATCTTCTTCCCGCTCCCTGATCGCGCGGCTCATGCGGTTAAATTCGCTGGACAGCCGGCCGATTTCAGATTTTGGCGATACAATCTTCACCTCGGAATGCTCCCCCTCCCTGATCTCCTTGACCGCGGAAATCAAGGCATGAAGCGGGCGCATGGCCAGCGAGATGAACACGTAGACAAGCCCGATGCCGACGAGGGTGAACAGGACCGCCAGGATGGCTCCCCGCTGGAGAAGAGCATGTTCCGACCTGACCATGACATCCTTTGACAGGGCGAGACGCACCCAGCCTATATGAACTTTCGACGGAGGAGGGGAACCGCTTCCCTCCAGCAGGAACAGTCCCTCCTGGGACTGTAGAGTGTACACCGGCGCAATGAACTCAAAGACGGTGCCATGTTCCGAGAAGCTGATGGTCGTCTCGCTGTCACGGGGGAGCGTTAACTCTGCGGCCTGAGACCGTCCTTCGTGGAGCAGTTGGTCTTTATGCTTGTTGTAGAAGCTTACATAGGCCACATCCTTGATTTCCATGACCGATGAGGCAGAAGTCTTCAACTGTTCACGATTCTCGGACAGAAGCGGTATTTCGGCATTTCTGGCTGCCAAAGTGGCGATGGTCTCGCCCTTTTTTATGATCTCGTTTCTGAGAATCTGTTTCCCGGTGGAAATCGAGACCAGGGTGTACACCAGCGAGATCACGACAATAACGGGAATCAGGAACAGCATCGCCTGCCCCCTGAAGGTCAGCGGCAGCTTTTCCCGGAGCCGGTTGAGCGGACCATTCTGTTTTAAGCCATCGTCGGTCACAATCGTGTCGGCGCTCATTGGTAGACCTTCTTCGCTCTTCTCAGGACATCAGCCGGCACAGAGATGCCCATCTTTCGTGCGGTATTGCTGTTAATGAACAGGTTGTATTTTCCGGGCGGCGAGGCAGGAATATCTGAGGTGGCATCACCGTTCAATATCTCCCGCACCTTCTCGCTGATCTGTGAGCCGACAGACTTGGCGTCAAATACCAGCGCGAAAAGCGACCCCTGTTTCACACTTGCTTCCGAGACGCCGATCAGCGGTACGCTTTTTCGGAAGGAATAGGCAAAGATGTTTTCCATGGCTGACGAGGTGAGCAGGTTGACATCCGGAAGCAACAGCACGGCACCGGATTCCGGCAAATGGGAGACGGTGTTGATCAATTCGACGGAACTGTTTACCGGGAAGGTTGATACCTGTGAAATTCCGCCGGCTGACAGTGTCTTGATCATGGTGGGGCTGCCGATGACGGAGACCCTCCCGATGGCGGGAAAGTAACGCCGAAGGGTGGAGATGTATTCCGGTACCGATGGTGACATGTACACGCCGGTCAGGTTGGTTCGAGAGCTTCGGGGCGGGGTAAGCACGAGGCCGTAGACGACAGAAATTTCCGGAGGCAGCCGCAATGCTTCGGCCACGGCATCCGCTCCAAGAGCAATCACCACCTCCGCTCCTTCACGGTCTACAACACTGCCGACTCTGCCTTTGATGTCGGCAATGGGATATTCGCTGGTCTGGGTCCTCAGCGACGAGCGGATTTCATCGGCTATACCGGCCACGAAGGGGTACTGCAGGTCCCCCAGGATAAGCACCTTGGCGGCACAGGCCGGGGAGGTGCATACGAGCAGGACTGCCAGCAGCAGCGAGATTCGCAGGAAGTGTCGTAATGCATGTGAAGTGGTGTTCGTCAACCGGTCGGCTCCATGTAAAAGTATACCTTCTGAAACATTCTAAACAAAGAGCCCGTTATCACAGAGAGGCTACAAGCTAAAACTTGTACATCGCGGTCACAAAGGCCGAGATGCCCTCGCGCGGGAAATCGCCGGGTGTTTTCGGGCCGGTGCCAAGCAAGTTGACATTGCCGCCGGAGGTGTCCGGGTCTTTGTAGCGCTGGTCGAAGAGATTGCGTACCGTTCCTTGGATCTCCAGGGATTTGTAGAAATTTTTCAGCGTCACTGCCAGATCTACGGTGGCATAGGCCGGGACATCGGGGCGGCTATCTCCCGTGTCACGTGGCCGCGACCCGGTCCAGAGCACGTCGGTATGCAGGTTCAGATACTTGACCGGTGCGTAGTTAATGCTGCCTGAAACGCGCTGGGATGGGACATAGGGGAGCCGCTGGTCGGTATCGGCATTTCGCGGGTTCTGATACGCATAGCTCAGCTTCCAGTACAAGTCAGTCCCGTAGGCTCCATTCAACCCAAACTCAACCCCTTGGGTCTCGCTTTTTCCAATGTTGGCATCAACAGCTGGTGCGCCTGGTGTTGATGACGGTGCCCAGCCGATCTGGTCATTAATCAAGCTGTAAAAGTAATTCAGGTTGGCGGCAAAGAAGCGGTTGAGTCGCCAGGCCAGGCCGGCTTCGTAGGTCTGGATCTTTTCCGGTTTGAGGTTGGGATTGCCGACTATCGTCGAGTTGTTGATGTCGTATAGTTCCTGGAAATTGGGGGCTCGGAAGGCCGTGCCATAGAGCAGCTTCAGATCGGCGTTATCCAGGAAACTCCAAACCAGGCCGATCCTCGGGTTGACGGTTTCGCCAAAATCGCTGTAATGGTCGTAGCGCAGACCGGCGGTCAGGTTGACGTTATACGGCAGTTGCCATTCGTCCTGCAGGTAGGTAGCCCAGATCTGGCGGGTGGCGTCCTTGTTCCAGTTGGCTACCTCCTGAACCGAAGCGAGCGGAGCACCGGTCAATGGATCAAAATTAGCCAGTTGTTTGACATCATACTGACGCAACTCTTCGAAGGATAAGCCCGCAATCAGATGATTTCCCTTGAATATTTCCCAATCGACCTGCATTTCACCGCCAATAGTGTTGTTTTTAACCAGCGGTTTGCCGATCAAGCCGGCAGGATACACACCACCAAACCCGTTTGGATAAACTTTCACAAACGGGTCTTGCTCGTAATGATCATATGTAAACTTAAAGTTCGTGGAGAGTCCTTCTTTCAAGCTCATGGCATAGGCAAGTTCACCCCAGTAGTTATCGACATTATCCACGCTCCGTTCATCAGTAAGAGCAGATGCCACACCAATAAAAGCATCTTTCTTCCGAGTGAGATAGTGGCCGCGGAAGGAGAGGTCGCCGTATGCAATCTTCAGGAAGGCGTCAGTTTGTTTGGAACCGAGGTAGGGGGATCCGGGAGCCAGCGAAAACGGTGTGCCGGTAAGGGCGTCGGCCTCGACCGACAACTTCGGACCTTTAGTTTGAGAATGGTCCAGACTGCCGGAAACGGTAAGTTTATCGCCGATGGCCTTGCCGCCAACCATGTTTGCCTTCCAGGCATCAAAACTGCCACCGCCCACTTTCGCCTCCAGGCCGTCAATCTCAGCGGCATCACGGGTAATGACGTTTATGGTGGCTACAAAGGCGCTGTTGCCGTAGAGGGCCGAACCGGGGCCCCGCACTACTTCTACCTGTTTGATGTTCTCTACCGGGAGCATATCGGCAAAATTGTACAGAGCACTGCCGTTGATATTCCTGTTCAGGGAGTGGCCATCGATAAGAAACAGGATCTTTTCATTTAGTGTCGTTCTGATACCCCGCACCTCAATCATAAGAGCACCAAACTCATTGGTTGAAATGCCAATGCCGGGCACCATCTTCAGCACATCCAATAGGTTGCGCGCCCCCATGTTCCTGATCTCGTCGGCGCTGATGACGGTGGCGATGGCCGGGGCCTTACGCACGGTTGTGTGGCGCTTGGTGGCGGTGACCAGGTCCTTCTCTTCCATGACCATGAGCAATTCCTGCTTGGAAGTGCCGGTTGTCGCCTCGACTTGATCCTGTTCCAAAGGGGGTGCATCTGCGGCAGCCATCGCTGTACTCCACACCGGAACGGCACTCAAACAACCGGCAAGCACAATGCATGAAACAAGATTTCTCGATGTCATTCCCGGCCCCTTCTACAACAGAATTCTCCACTCATTAAAACACGAATATACCACTAACTTCCGTGGAGTAAAGCTTTTAGAAGCGGTACGGAGGTTTTATAGCAGTTGGTTTGGAATTGCGAAACAGAGTTTAGTTTTAATTGAATTCTGGTGAGGTTTGTCGAGAGAATTGGACTTCATAAAAGTGATGCAGGTTTAGAAATGTGAACACATAATACAAGCATGTAACAGATGCAGTCACACAGGAGGCGTCCGGTGAAAAACTTCCCGTATTACTTGAGCTGGCCATACTCGCGGGCACGGGAATACAGAGCGATAGTGAGCACCAGGCAGACGATAGGAAAGATAAAGGCGGTATGAAGGGCTCCCGGCGAAACGCCGCCAGCCGAACCTCCGCACGATCCGATAATAATCCCCATTACCTGCTGCGTCACCGCAGCTCCCATCAGCACATAGAAATTAAGTGACGTCAGGGCCGTGCCGACAATGTTCACCGGGAACATGGAACGGATAATCGGATAAATCATCACGCCGCTGGAAACGGCCAGGCCGATGGCAAAAAACACCCCCGCCAACAGCGGCTGCGGTATGGCCTCCGCCCATCCCAGAAAGGCTGTCATTAACAGCAGCAGCACCAGTTGCCCCGTCAGCAGGGTCTTCTTGTAGGATTTAAAAAAACGCCGGGCAACAGCATCGTTGAAAGTACTGCCGACGATAAATCCGAATGATGTGAACATCAGCATGCTGCCGGTGGCCTCGCGGGACAGATGGAGCACCTCCATCAGATACGGCCCTCCCCATAACGCCTGCAGTGCGAGGTAGTTGCCATACCAGGAAAACGCCAGTCCTCCAAGCAGCCAGAAATCCCGGCTGCCGAAAATTTCACCCCACGCCGCCATCATGGGCGCCTTCCGGTCTGTTTCCGATTTGTCATGAACAGTTTGGTCATGAACGGTGCCGGTTTGCGGTCTGTCTTGCACCCTCATAAAAACCAGCAGCGTTACCAGCGCCTGCACACCGCCGACCGCCAGAAAAGAATTGCGCCAGCCATAGGCGCCGACCGCCAGCGCCAGAGGCGCCGTAGCCGCAAGGTTGCCGAGGTTGCCGAGCGCCACCATAAAACCGGAAACCCGCCCGAATTCCTGCTTGCTGTACCAGTGGCTGAAGAGCGTAAATGTCGCCATCAATACCGATGCGGTGCCGACGCCGATCAACACCCGGGCAATCATGGCGACAAAAAGCGTATCGGCCTGAGAGAACAGAATGCCGCCAGCGGTAGTCAGCACCCCGCAGCCGCTGATGACCAGCCTGCTTCCCAGGCGGTCGATCATCGGCCCCAGGGGGAGTTGAGCGGCGGCATAGACATAGAAGAGAACTCCGGAAAGCGAGCCGAGCTGCGCCGGAGACAGGTGGAGTTCACGAGAAATGTCGCTGGCGACAACCGCCAGTGACACGCGGTAAAAATAGACGAGAATGTACATCAACGCGAGGGTGGCGAAGATGGTCCAGCGGGAACGGTTGTGTGACGGGGATCTGTTCATGCGATTCCTGGTGCGGGCTGTTACGCCTTCCGCAGCGTAAATGAAAACAGTGATCCTTTGCCCGGCTCACTTGTCACCGAAACAGTGCCACCCTGTAACTGCACGATATGCTTTACAATGGCCAGTCCGAGGCCGGTGCCTCCCTGTTCGCGGGTTCTCGCTTCATCAACCCGGTAAAAGCGCTCAAAGATGCGCGGCAGATCCTTGAAGGGGATGCCGATGCCGGTGTCCGCAATCGAAACCATGACCTGTTCGCTACTCTCTTCGGCAAACAACCTGATCGTACCACCATCGGGAGTGTACTTGATGGCGTTCTCCAGCAGATTGATAACAACCTGTTCCAGTCGCCCCTGATCTGCCAGAACCGTCGGCAATGCGCCGCCAACCGTTTCATTGGCTATGGTGATATTCTTTTGCACGGCCCGTTCTTGAAGCAGCATGCATGCCTTGGTAATCGTTCCTGCCGCATCAAGCGGATGGAGTTCCATAAGCGCATCTTTTGACTCAAGGCTTGAGAGTGTAAGGATATCGTTAACCAGATTAGTCAGCCGTTCCGAGTGGCTGGCAATGATCTCGACGAAGCGGGTGGCCCGTTTCGGGTCAGATTCCAGAAGACCGTCAAGCAGGGTTTCGGCGTATCCTTTGATGATGGTCACCGGTGTTCGTAATTCATGGGAGACGTTGGCAACAAAGTCCCTGCGCATATTTTCAGCCTTCTTCAAGTCGCTGATGTCGTGAAATACCGCTACGATGCCTTGTCTGGCGCCATTTACATGCAATGGGACCCAGTGGGTGAACAGGGTCGTATCGTTCGGTTGAATTGATATTTCACGTACCAGTTCGTCTACGCCCGGTGATTGAAGGGCTTGTAATGCCTCCAGCAGATCAGGATGACGGGAGATTTCGACCAGTTTTTTGTCTTTTACATCGCCGGTTATAGAAAAAAGGCTGCAGAACGCGGGATTGACCATGGTTATGACACCATCTGGCGTTGTAACCATGACCCCTTCTCCCATGCTGCGCAAAATAGTGTCCAGCCGCTGTTTTTCGGATGAAAGCCGTTGCACCTGATCTTCAATGCGCTCCGACATGTCATTAAGAACGGTAGCCAGCATACCGATCTCGTCGGAGGATACCACCGGGATCCGGGCTTTGTTCCCGCCTTTGCCGATGCGGGCAGCGGCATCGGCCATATCACGCAGGGGTTTGATGGTCAGATTGGAAAGGATGTAGCTGAACAGGAGCGCGATCAGAATTGTTACCGCGGCTGCTCCTCCTACCATCGTGTGCAGGGCCTTTCGGGTGGACGTCAGGTATTCCAGAGGCATTGCGAGACGAATGATACCTTCCGGGGCGCCGCTGCCATAGGTCAAAGCTGAGTACAGCATCGATGTCCTTAGAGTGTCCGAATGGCGAAGCGCGCTGCCGCTGCCGGTTTTGATCGCCTCCTGCACTTCAGGCCGCTGGAGATGATTTTCCAGTTGTGACAAGCGCTCTTGTCCCACATCCGAATCACCAATGACCGTGCCGTTTGGTGCTATCAGGGTAACTCTGGCCTTGATGACGGTTCCGATTGATGCCGCAAGCTGCTGCGGCGAGGTTCCGGATTTGTTGTTCATCACCAGCATGCGGGCCAGCTGAATCTGACTGGCAAGGTTGGCCCGGCTCTCCTCAATCATCTCTTTTTGCAGAGTGTGATCGAAGTAGAGATAAAAACTTCCGGTAACCAGGGCAATCAGAAATATGTAGGAGAGCATCAGTTTCGTTCGGAATCCCATTGGTTACTCCTCGATCTTGTAGCCGAAACCGCGCACGGTCTTGATTATGTCGCCCGGCAGTCCCAGTTTGCTGCGCAGACGTGTGACATGCGTATCCACGGTTCTGGTGTCTGCCGTGCTGTTATACCCCCAAACCCTTTGCAGCAGCTGTTCACGGCTTTGTACGCATTCCTTTTTTTCGGTCAGATAGAGCAATAGCTTGAATTCGGTACTGGTTAAATCAATCTCGGCACCGGCACTTTTTACCGTATGACGCTTCTTGTCGATGATGATGTCGCCGATAGTCACCTGGTCGGAATCCGTTGCCGATACGTCAGTATCAAATCGCCTCATGACCGCTTTGACCCGCAATGTGACTTCGCGCATCGAAAACGGTTTCACGATGTAATCGTCGGCGCCGACCTCAAACCCGACGACACGGTCAATCTCGTCACCTTTTGCCGTTATCATGATAACCGGAATCCGGGCGGTCCTGGGGTCTTTGCGCAGCGCCTTGCAGACCTCCGTCCCCAACAGCCCGGGCAGCATCAGGTCGAGCAGGATCAGATCCGGCAGGTCTGCAACGGCCCGCTCAAGGCCCAGTTTGCCGTCATGAACGCAGGTCGTGGCGTGTCCTTCCTTTTCCAGGTTGAAAGCAAGAAGTTCCGCCAGATCTTTCTCGTCCTCTATAATCAGCACTTTCTTCATGTCATGCTCCTGCATTTTTAATGGCAACGGCCTCGTGGTGCCGGATTTTACCCGATCATTTGTACCATACAATTGTTACAGCCATGTTGCAGACGTATAAAGATTGTGTAGAAATTGCATCCTGATCGGGTTTCAGTCAATAAGAATTCGTAAAATTGACAGCGTTGTCCGTATTTGCAATTGCCAAAAAGTCCCCCCTCCCCTTGCGGGAGGGGGTCAGGGGGTGGGGGAATTTGCCACATTTGATACTGTCGGCAGCTTCACCCACCCCTCAATCCCCTCCCGTCAAGGGAGGGGAGGATTAATGTAATGACCAAACCGGAAGATGTTGCAAAATTGATGGAAAAATGATGGAGAGATATGCATTGAAGATATGGCAGCAAGAGGACTTTTTCTTTGGATTAAACCACCATCTTCTGCTTCTGCAGGCGCTTGTAATAAAAATTCTGCCCGTACAGCACGACAATAGGATTGTGACCGGTTACGCGATCCTTGACAATCAGGGTGGTAACCGGAGCCGAGGAGTGTTTGTTGAAAAGCATGTCGTGCCCGACGCAGAGACCGACTATGATGTTCATATCGGTTTCCATCCGGTTGCAGATTTCAGCCTGGGCGATCGGATTGCAGGCAGGCTCGAACGTACCCGGCCTGACCTTGTCGGCTTCCGCCAAGCCCAGTTCCAGTTTGTCAATGCTGCCGGCTTTGCAGCAGACACTGACCGGCTCAAACCCCTGTGCCGCAAGAATCTTCGAGAGTTTTTCACTTTCGTCCAACAGCCCGATACAGGTCGCCATGCCGATTTTTTTGTATCCCATCAGCTTGGCAAAGGCGATGGTGTCCTCTACCCGTGTCCAGCGGGCATTGACCGCATCACTCCCCGGAACCGGCTGATAGCATAGCCCTTCAACCCGCGCCGCTACGAAGGCAATTTTTGCATCCTCGCTGTCGCCCCGATATTCGTCAAACGACTCCTTCACGACCTCTTCATACATGTCAGACGGGCAGTTGCCAGGTTTGGGCGGTGCCTGGGCAGGATCATTGCTCCAGCAATTGGTGGTGCCGAGATTCTGCCATACTGAACTGCACTTGGCGCAAGTGACGGATTTCTGTTCTGACATGGGGAGGCCTCCGGACTGGTTAATCAGCAGTCATGGTATTGAACAACAGATCAACTTCCTCGGTGATGATGTCATATTCTTCATTCAAATTGGTCAGAAAATGTTCCAGGCTGTCCGGAATGGAGCCTGATGCAAATAGCTTGAGTACTTCCCAGGCATTTTCCTCTGATTGCCCCGGTATGCTGGCCTGTGCCACGCAGTCGGCAGTGGCATGTGACAGGCAGAAGAAATCCGCCAGTGCGACGATTGCCGTCAGCAGCAGATCTTCGGTGCCAGCTTCCGAGGTGTGATGGTTAAGAATGACATCACAATATTCAGCAGGGAAGTGCCAGCGCTTTGCCAGACAGAGCCCGACTTCACAGTGGGTAGTGCCGAAAAAATCGTATTCGGCGTCGTACGTGGTAATGCTTGAATTCCTGATACTATCCAGCATTCTGCCGTATTCGTCCTTGCAGTAATGCCCGAGGAAGACCTTTCCGAGGTCATGAATAATGCCGACCAGATAGGCCTTTTCCACATCAGAATATTCAATCTGGCGGGCAATGCGGCGGGATATCGCCCCGACGTAGAAGGAGTGCATCCAGAACATCTTCATGTCGAACGGCTGTTCCTTATATCTGAAGCCATACACAAAATAGCTGGTAAGAATCATTTCGCGGACGCTCTTGAAGCCGAGGAACAGCAAAGCGCGTTTGACGGATGAAATCGGGGTGGTCACGCGATACAGCGGTGAGTTGACAACCCTGATGACCCTGGCAGCCAATACCTGGTCGGACAGAATCAGGTCGGCAATTTCATCCGGATCGGCGTCCCGGTTGTCAAGCAGGGAGACTACTTTTGACACGATCGCAGGAATTGTCGGCAGGTCGCTGATGTCCTTAAAAAGTTTGCGGGCATTTATCATCATTGCAACTTTTTCCACGGTAGTCCCTCTCGTCAATGAACTTCCAACAGGTCTAAGAACTCTTGTTCGCCAATAACTGCAATGCCAAACTCCCGGGCTTTGATCAGCTTGCTGCCCGCTTCATCTCCGGCTACAACATAATCAGTTTTTTTCGAAACCGATCCTATCACATTTCCCCCTTGATCCTCCACCAGTTTTCTGGCGTAGTCACGACTGAAACGGGTCAACGTTCCGGTAAAGACAAAATTACGACCGCTCAAGGGGCCGCCGACGGTCTTGGCAACCGCTGCAGGGCACACTCCCAATTCGTTCAGTTGTTCTATTACCGTACGGTTATCAGGGGTAGCAAAAAAAGTGAAGATGCTCTGGGCAACGGTTGCTCCGATATCACGCACGGAGGTCAGCTCATCAACAGTCGCATTCCCGATATTATCCAGACTGCCAAAAGCCTGGGCAAGTGTTTTCGCGGTTCGCTGCCCGACATGCCGGATTCCGAGTGCGAACACAAATCGGGCCAGATCACGTGTTTTACTGGCTTCCAAGGCATTCAGCAGGTTGGATGCCAGTTTGTCTCCCATGCGCTCAAAACGCATGAAATCGTCTTTTGTCAGTCGATAAAGATCAGCAACTGTCCGGACTAATCCAAGCGAAAGGAGCTGTTCAACAACCTTGTCGCCCAGCCCTTCGATATCCATGGCCCCCCGTGAAGCAAAATGCTTCAGAGACTCACGTATCTGGGGGGGGCAGGAGATTCCCATGCAGCGCAGGGCGACCTCATCGGCAATCCGCACAACGGCAGAGCCGCAATCGGGGCAGAACTGCGGTGGAGGGATTGTCCGTTCAGCGCCGGTACGACGGGTGGTGACCACTCTGACAACTGCCGGGATAACATCACCGGCGCGTTCCACCACGACGGTATCGCCAATGCGAATGTCCTTGGCCGCCAGTTCGTCCCAATTATGCAGCGTTGCCCTGGATACGGTCACGCCGGAAATTTCAACCGGCCTGAGTTGAGCCACTGGCGTAATAACTCCGGTGCGGCCGACCGAGAGCAGAATGTCCTCAAGTTGCGTCTCTGCCTGGCGCGGCGGAAATTTGCCGGCAATGGCCCAGAGCGGAGAGCGGCTTTTTTCGCCCAATTCACGCTGCAGCAGGAACGAATCCACCTTGACCACCGTGCCGTCGATTTCGTACGGGAGCGATTCCCGGGCCTCCTGCATTTCATGGTAGTATGCGACCGCTCCGTTAACGTCCTCTACCCGGCGCGCCAGTGGATTTACCGGCAGTCCCCATCCGGCAGCCGCGGTCAGAAATTCATGCTGGGACGAGAACGTAGCCCCTTCGACTAATCCGGGCGCGTAGCAAAACATCGAAAGTGGCCGACTGGCCGTGATCCGGGGATCAAGCTGGCGTAATGAACCGGCAGCAGCATTGCGCGGATTGGCAAAAGGCGCCTCACCATTTTCCTCTCTCTCCCGGTTGGTTTTCTGAAAAGACTCCAGCGACAGGTATACTTCCCCGCGCACTTCCAGCAGCGACGGCACCCCTTCACCGGTCAATCGCAGCGGCAGACCGCGAATCGTCCTGATATTCTGGGTGACATCTTCTCCGGTTATCCCGTCACCACGGGTTGATGCGACGAGAAGTTCTCCCTGTTCATAGATCAATTCCACGGCCAGGCCGTCCATCTTTGGTTCACACATATAGGCAACCGCAGCAACATCCTCCAGCCCCAGTTCCTTTTTAATCCTGGCGTCGAGCTTTGTCCTGATCTCTTCGCCATTGGTGGCGTTTTCAAGGGAAAGCATCGGCATGCGGTGGATAACAGTCCGGAATCTGCCGACCGGTGCCCCTCCGACCCGCTGCGTAGGCGAAGTTGCGGTTACCAGTTCAGGATATTTCTCTTCCAGTGCCGCCAACTCACGAAAGAGCTCATCATACTCGGCATCGCTGATTTCCGGGGCGTCCAGTTGATAATAGCGCCGGTTATGATATTCAAGGACGGTATGGAGTTCAGAAACCCGCTTTTCGGCGTCCATCCGAGGGTCGGAATTTTCAAGAAGTGACAGCTGCATCGGGCTCCTCGCGGGATTGATTGACTTCGCGGCAGGGTACAGTATTATACAGACAATATCAATCCAAACGGAGCCGCCTTACGGTTTGCCGGAGTTGATTGATTGAGTCAAAACGAGTATTGAACAGAGAATCGCTCAGGAGTATGATACCCATTCTTCACATTGGGAAAGTCAAAATTGCCTTCCTGAAAGTTTTGAAGTATTTGTACAAATAGATCAAATTTATTGGAAAAATCAGTGTTGTCCGGTTTGTTGCCTTAAAAGTCCCCACTCCCCTTGCGGGAGGGGGTTAGGGGGTGGGGGAATTTGCCACATTTGAAGCTGTCGGCACTTTCACCCACCCCTCAATCCCCTCCCGTCAAGGGAGGGGAGGCTAGATGCAAAGACCAAACTGACAATACTGAGGGAAAATGGACAAAAACGGAGGTCGATATGAATATCCAGCAGCAACTTTACCAAGAAATTGAAACCTTACCGCTGGACGTGCAGGAAAAGATTTTGAAAATGGTACATTTCCTGAAAACTGAAATCTTTATACCGGTTAAGAGTAAGCCTAAGAAAAAACACTTGACCACACTTGCGGATCTGGATTTGCTGGCTGTAGAAACCGGAATAAGCGACCTTGCTTCGCAGCACGATCATTACTCTGGCATTTACAGCAGACAAATATTTTGAACAAGTTTTTTTCTATTTTATTGAAGTGAGACAATATCAATCCAAACGGAGCCATCTCGCAGTATGAATACACAACAACTCACCGACCTTTTCTCCTGGTTCGACAGCTATGTCGAACCGTTTCTGGATACCGACCACGAAGGCATAAAAAATATTCGGCTCAAAATCGAGCATACCCGTAAAGTATGCGAGGCGATGGCGTTGTTAGCCGTCGGCGAGGGCCTTTCCGAGAGCGAAGCCCGTATCGCAGCCGCCGTTGCCCTGCTGCACGATGTCGGACGTTTTCCGCAGTATCGGCAATGGCGTACGTTTCTGGACAGTGATTCGGATAATCATGCCCGGCTTGCTATTGATGTCATTCGCGAGGAAAACATCCTGGCCGGCATAGATCCGGCTGAACAGATATTGATCGAGGAGGCGGTCAGGTGCCACAATATGCTGGCCCCTCCCGCCACGGTCAAATCGCCCACCCGGCAGTATATCAACCTGATTCGGGATGCCGATAAGCTTGATATCTGGCGCGTGTTCGTCGAGTTGCTGGCGCAACCGCCTGAAGATCGCCCCACTGCTGCTGTCCTCGGACTGGAGGATCTCCCCGGAACCGTCTCCGATGCCTGTATCGCCGCGCTGAACACCGGCGGCATCGTTCACCTTGACACCATCAAGTGTTTCAATGACTTCAAATTGCTGCAGATCTCCTGGATCTATGATCTTACCAGCGACACATCACGGCGAATATTGTCCGAACGCGGCTATATTCCGGCATTGGCCGCGACGCTTCCTGAGCGGGCCGATATCCGCGAAGCCGTGGCAAAGGCGCTTGTTGCGCTTTCGGCTTGACATATGTGCAGCAGCTTTACACAATGCCGGCATTAACAGTCATGAAGGAGCCTCAAATGCCAGATAAACACCTGATACCTGCTGACAAACTGCGCTGGACGTGCGCCCCGGGCCTCCTCAACTTTGAAACGACAGCTGAGCTCCCCGATTTCAATGACGCCATAGGCCAGCAGCGGGCCCTCCGGTCGATCGAATTCGGGCTGGGCGTTGATGGGTCCGGTTTTAATCTGTATATATCCGGTGAAACCGGGACCGGTCGCACTTCAACAATAGCCAGCATTCTCAGTAAACGTGCCAAAAGTGAACCCAGGCCGCACGACTGGGTGTATGTGAATAACTTCAAGGATTCCGACTCCGCTCTTTCGCTTGATCTTCCCGCCGGAAAAGGGAGTGAACTTGCCGCTGATATGAAGGAGTTGATTGAGGCCTTTCGCAAGGATATCCCTAAAGCGCTTGAGAGCAGCGAATACGAAAATCGGCGCGCCGAACTGCTCGAAAATTATCAGGCCGCTTCAAACGATCTTTTCCAGGATCTGGAAAAGGGGGCAGAAAAGCTCGGTTTCTCGTTGCAGCGTACCGTATCCGGACTGGTGATTGTGCCCCAGAGGGCCGGACGCAACTACACTCAGGAAGAGTATGACGCTCTCAATGAGAAGAAAAGGCTGAAGCTTGAGAAGCTGGGGAAAGAGCTGACAGAAAAGTTGAATGATGTTCTGCGCCAGGTGCGTGAACAGGAAAAGGTTACCAAGGAGTCTCTGGCGCAGGCTGATCGTGATCTGGGCATGTCCTGTCTTGGACATCGGCTTGATCCGCTGAGAGAAAAGTATGAGGGGCTTGAAAAAGTGCTCGGGTATCTGGATTCCGTTCAGGAAGACATCCTGAATACCCTGGAGGATTTCAAGCCGCAGTCCTTGCAACCCCAGATTCCCGGTATCAAGATGCCGCGTCAGGAACCGACCTTTGATCGTTATCTGGTAAATGTGCTGGTGGATAACAAGGAGACCGACGGTGCGCCGGTGGTGTTCGAAACAAACCCGACTTACAACAACCTCTTCGGGCGGATTGAACACGTTATGCAGTACGGTGGCGTGGCGGTTACGGATTTTTCAATGATCCGCGCCGGAGCGCTCCATCGTGCTAATGGCGGCTATCTGGTCATCGATGCCCGTGAGGTGCTGATCAATCCTTTTGTCTGGGATTCGCTCAAACGCTGTATTCGCAATAACGAAATAAGAATTGAAGATGTGCTCGAACAATACCGTTTCATGACCATGGTGTCGCTTAAGCCGGAACCGGTCCAGATGCGGGCAAAAATCGTGTTGATTGGCACCCCCTGGATTTATTACCTGCTGTTCCACCTCGATCCGGACTATCGTAAATTTTTCAAAGTCAAAGCCGAATTCGACAGCCGCGTCGCACGGACACCGGAAATCATGTACGACTATGCACTTTTTGTTGCCAGCCACTGCCGGACCGAAGGTCTGCTGCCATTTCACAATACCGGTGTGGCGGCTCTGCTGGAACATACGGCTCGCATGGCTGACGACCAGTCCAAGCTCTCATCGCACTTTATGGAGATCGGCGATCTCATCCGCGAAATCAGTTTTTGGGCGACCAAAGCCGACCGCACCATTATCAACGGCGACGACGTGCGTGCCGCAGTAAAAGAGAGCCTCTATCGCGTTAACCGTATCGAGGAACGGATGCAGGAGCTGTACGAGGACGGCATCATCATGGTTGACACGGCTGGCGCCGTTGCCGGGCAGATCAACGGCCTGTCGGTTATCGGTCTCGGAGACCACACCTTTGGCCGGCCAACCCGTATCACCGCAACCGTCTATACCGGACAGGACGGCATGATCAACATCGAACGCGAAGTCAAGCTTTCGGGGCCAATTCATGACAAAGGCGTTCTGATCCTGACCGGATATCTGGGAGGAATGTTCGCATCGGAACGTCCGCTATCATTGTCGGCATCAATTTGCTTCGAACAATCGTACGACGGTATTGAGGGCGACAGCGCCTCTTCCACCGAGTTGTACGCGCTCCTGTCGGCCCTATCGGGTGTTCCTATCAAACAGGGAATTGCGGTAACCGGCAGTGTCAATCAGCGCGGCATGGTTCAGGCGATCGGCGGGGTGAACCACAAGATCGAAGGGTTCTTCGAGGTCTGCAAGGCTCAGGGACTTACCGGCGAACAGGGTGTCATGATTCCGAAATCAAACGAGCGCCATCTCATGCTGCATGAGGATGTTGTTCAGGCGGTCAATAGTGGACAATTTCATGTCTGGAGTGTAGAAACTATCGAGCAGGGAATTGAAATTCTTACCGGTGTCAAAGCCGGGCAGCGGGGTAAAAACCGGAAGTTCCCCAAAGGCTCGATTTACCAGCTGGTCGATGCCCGTTTGCAGGCAATGGGAGAACGATTGAAAGAGCAAAAGCAGAGCCCGAAAACAAAGAAACGGGCAGTTTCAAAAAAAATCTAACCACGTGAGGCTCTTGCAAAAGTATCAAAATAAGTCCCCCCTCCCTTGACGGGAGGGGGTTAGGGGGTGGGTGAAGTTGCAACAGGCTAATTTCATAGCAAACGCCCCCCCACCCTAACCCTCCCCCGCAAGGGGGGAGGGGACTTAAATGGACTTTTGCAAGAAGCTCCACTACTATTAATTGCAGAGGAGCAGGCTATGGCCATTGAATGGCGAGAATCATTATCAATCGGAGTCGATGCAATCGACAATCAGCACAAGGAGCTTCTGCGCCGTTTTGACCGGCTGCTGAGCGCCTGCCAGGCTGGACAGGGGATTGAAGAGTTAAAGAAGTTACAGGCGTTTCTGGAGGAGTATGTTCATACTCATTTTAACGATGAGGAAGCACTGCAGCGGCAGCACCACTATCCTGATTATGAAGCTCACCACGCGGAGCACCTGTTTTTTACCGAGCAAATCAAAGCTCTGAAACAGGAAACCGAAAAAGAGGGTGTTTCCACCCACCACGTCATTGAAACCAACAACATGCTTCTGAAATGGCTATTGAATCACATCTCAAAAGTTGACACGAAGCTGGGAACATTTTTAAAGTCCTGAGCCTGATTGTGCAAGCAGAGGGGTGTGCATCCGCTGCGCCCCTCTTGCCGTATAATTCCAGTCCTTCACCGCAGCTCAGTTACAGTCGGCCCGCCACAGGCACTCTGCCTGACCACATTTAGAAGCCTTGCCACTATCAAAACAGGTATCGTTCCCTTCGGCGGCCTGAATAGCTTTCACCAAATCGGCTTTTTTCAGTTTTCCGACCTTGATATCGTGCTGTTTTGCAATTTCCTTGATCTCTTCAAGTTTCATTTTAATTTCTCCTGTGTAGTACGTCATAAAAAAGTCAATAGAAGCATTTTATCGCATTATTATCAAGAGTCAATGCTCCGTGAAATAAAAGAGGCGGCTCATTTACGAACCGCCTCTTTGTGAGGATTCAGAAAAAAACTTCGGATAGCAGCGGCAGATAATTAGGCAGTTATTCCCGCAATTTTCTGCAATGCTTCGCGGTACTTATCGGCGGTTTTATCCAGGATTTCCTGTGGAAGTACCGGTGCCGGAGCGCACTTGCCCCAATCGAGAGTTTCCAGATAATCCCGCAAAAACTGCTTGTCAAAGCTGGGTTGCGCACCACCCGGCTGATAGGCGTCCTTCAGCCAGAAACGGCTTGAATCAGGGGTCATGCACTCATCGATAATGATAAGCTCACCGTTATATACGCCAAACTCGAATTTGGTATCGGCAATGATGATGCCTTTTTTGTCGGCCAGTTCGTGCGCCCGGCGATAAATTTTAAGGGTATAGTCACGTGCTTTTTCCGCCAGATCGCGGCCGCACAGTTCAATCATTTTTTCAAACGAGATTGTTTCATCGTGGGCACCGAGATCAGCTTTTGTAGAGGGTGTAAAAATCGGTTCCGGCAGACGGTCAGATTCTTTCAGGCCGACAGGCAGCGTAATACCGCTGATTTTGCCGGTTGCCTTGTAATCCTTCCAGCCTGAGCCGGAAACATACCCACGCACGATACATTCGACCGGCAAGGGGGTTGCTTTTTTGACCAGCATTGAGCGCCCTTTGAGAATTTCGGCGTAGGGCTGGCATTCTGCGGGGTAGTCGGCAACATCAATGGAAATAATGTGGTTCGGGACGATGTCTTCCATCTGGCGGAACCAGAACGCTGAAATCTGAGTCAGTACAAAACCTTTATCCGGAATCGGCTCATTCATTATCACGTCAAAAGCGGAAATACGATCTGACGTCACCAGTAGCAGCGTTTCGCCAAGGTCATAAATATCGCGTACCTTGCCGCGAGCTATCAGGTTCAAACCGGGAAAATCGGTCTGCATTACGAGTTGTGACATATCGGGTCTCCTTACTTGTCGAGTGTAATATTTGGATTAAGCTCAATTTTGGCCTTGTCCCGCAGCCCTTTTGCCCATTCTGCCAAGGCATCTTCCTGCTTTTTAGGCAGCATTTTCTTTTTCAGCTCTTCCTTGGTTGCTTCAAACTGTTCTTTTGGCGCTTCTGTACGACTCTTTACCCGCACAGCGTACCAGCGGTTGCCGATCTTGTACGGAGTTGCAGGAGCCTGTGCAACCGCCAGCTTGAACACAGCCTCTACAAGCTCGGGAGAAGCACCAATTGCGGGGATATCGCCTTTTGCGGAGAAACCGAAACTTCCGGTTGTTTGGGTTTTGAGTGCTGCCTTGGTTGACAATTGTTTTGCCGCATCATCAGCTTTTTTCTTCGCCAGTTCGACCGCTTTTGCAGCCTTGGTTTTTTCTTCAACCGCCCCTTTTATTTCTGCCAGAGCAGGTACGGTTGCTGCTTTGCGCTCTTTGGCTTTAAGGATATATATGCCCTTTGCAGTTTCAACCGGTCCGCCAAGTTCTCCCTGCTTCAACTCAAGAGCCTTTTTGATGACGGCAGCTTCTCCGGCAAGGGCAGGAGCCGGTGCGTTTGCCGCAAACAACGGCGTTTCCTGAACCTTTTGTTTTAAAACACCGGCAATCAGGTTCAAATCTCCCGATTTGATATTCTTGTACAGGGTGTCGGCGGCCAGTTCAAACACCTGCTTGGCGGTTTTCTGTTTAATGGCTTCTGCCTTAACCTTTTCTTTCACTTCGCCCAGAGGCAAAATGCCGTCTTTCCCCTGCCAACGATCAATATTCTTCTGGTAGAATGTCTGAATTTCCTCATCAGATACCGTTGTTTTGGCAGCCTGTGAAGCAGGGTCGAGCAGGATATACGAAAGCGCAACTTTTTCAGCCGTTTTAAAATCATTCGGGTTTTTCTGCAGATATTCGTTGAGGTCGGCATCGGTCAGTTTAACTTCAGCAGCGACATCTGCAGGAGCAAAGGCAACATACTCAAGCTCAAGCTTGTCATTTTCCTTTTTGTACTGAGCCAGGGCATCGGCATCTGTGACAGCAGCCTTGTCCTTGATCGCCTGACGAACTTTTTTGAGTATTACTTCTGCTTCCTGACCTCCCTCAAAATCCTTTGGCGTCATGCGATTCGATCTCAGCATCTGCTGGTATTGATCGAAGTTGAATTTCCCGTCTTTTTGAAACACCGGCATGGCTTCAATTGAAGCGGAAATTTCATCTTTTGAAACCTTGATGCCAAGTGACTTTGCTTCCTTCAATGCCAGCAGGTTATCAATCAGGCCATCAAGCGCAACCTTCTTCAAGCCGAGCATTTTTTCCATCTCGGGAGGAATGGACTGGCCATAAATCTGCTGGTACATGGTTCTGATACGCTGATAGGCGTTCTGATAATCTTCGAGAGAAATTCTTGTGCCATTTACTTTAGCAGCAAAACCGCCCTTGCCGCCGCCAATACCGTCGCTGCCCTTTCCCCACACCAGAAAAATGGTGCCGACAAAGGAAAGCACAATGATGACGAAGACAATCTTGATGATGATTGATTCTTTTTGTTTACGAATAATACCAAGCATGAATTAGAACTCCTTGAGAGGGATAAATGTACGTAAAACGCCGCTGATGGGCGGCGGGAGCGTCATACTACTATACGTAAGGCGTGATTGCAAGCGCTTGTTTTTAACGCTTGTTTTTACTGATTTCACTCATCCGGAAGCCTGTTGCAACCGGAATATATTCTTGAGTTTGCATAGCCATTCAGGTACGATCAACAAGTTGCAGGCAAATTGTCTTTCACCACAGAATTACGTTACGGGAGCCATATGAGTACTGAATTTATTCCGAAATGGATTGCCTGGGAAACCACGCAAAAATGCAACCTCCACTGTGTACACTGTCGCTGTTCGTCTGATCTGACTTCTTCGGAAGGTGACTTTACCACTGAAGAGGGAAAGAAACTTCTCAAGGATATCGCCGATTTTTCAAAACCGGTCGTTGTACTTTCCGGGGGTGAGCCGTTACTGCGTCCCGACATCTTTGAACTGGCTGAGTACGGAACATCACTTGGCCTCAGGATGTGTATGGCTTCCAATGGTTCTCTGGTTACCGATGAAGTTTGTCAGAAGATGAAGAAGGCTGACATAAAAATGGTTTCTCTTTCACTTGATGGCTCAAACGCTGAGGTGCACGACAACTTTCGCCAGTCCCCCGGCTCATTTGAAGGTGTTGTGCGGGCGGCCGAACTTTTTCGCAAGAACGGCCAGAAGTTTCTGATCAACTCTTCCTTTACCAAGCGCAACCAGACCGACATTGCTGCCACGTTTAAAACCGCAAAAGGGTTGGGAGCTACAGCCTGGTACATGTTCATGATTGTTCCGACCGGGCGTGGTGAAGATATTATGAGCGAGCTGATTTCAAAAGAGGACTATGAGGAAATTCTGGATTGGCACTACAACCAGGAAAGGATGGAGGACGAAATTCTGATGCGGCCGACTTGTGCACCGCACTATTACAGAATTGTACCGCAGAAAGCCAAAGCCGAAGGCACTAAATTCGAACGGCGCTCGCTGACGTTCTCAACAGGTGGCGGAAAGGGCTGTATTGCCGCGCAGTCTATCTGTCTGATTGACTGTTTCGGCAACCTCAAGCCCTGTTCCTATTTCCACCGCACCGCCGGTAATGTCAAGCAGACCCCCTTCCGTGAACTTTGGGAGAATTCTGAAATCTTTAAAGACCTGCGCGACTTCAAGTCATACAAAGGAAAATGCGGACAATGCGAATACCTCAACGTCTGCGGAGGATGCCGTGCCCGCGCTGATGCCGTGCACGGCGATTATATGGAAGAAGAACCTTTCTGCAACTATGTTCCGATTAAAATGCAACGGGAAGAGTCGAAATAGAAAACTTTCTTATTGACAACGTCCGCCGATAAACGTTATAAGAAAAATCCTTTTGCCCAGGTAGCTCAGTCGGTAGAGCAGAGGATTGAAAATCCTCGTGTCGGCGGTTCGATTCCGTCCCTGGGCACCACTAAAATCAAGCACTTACGAGAAATCGTAGGTGCTTTCTTTTTTCTGTTGTATCAGTGTTGCATCAATTCGCAGAGTCATAGCCCTGTAAAACTCAGTACAGTTGCATAGTATTACCAGCCTTAAAACCCCTCGTGACGAAATGCAAACGGGTTTATCGTTTGCTTTGAGGAGCGAGGAAACAAACGGAGTGCGTTAGTGTAGCTATCTCCTCAATGTTTATTTTGGCATGGATACTGCGGTTTTTTATCTCCGAACATATTTCTGCCGAAATCATCAATATTTTTGCCACCTCCTCCCTTCTCTCAAATTTATGACCCAGTTCAACTGAAGCTCTATCGTAATTATTCAGATTCAATCTTTCGTGCGTAAGACAACTATCTATTCAGATCGATTATTTATTAAACGACCATTACAATAACAATGTGATATCGGATGGTTACAGTAAACACCTCTCTACAAAGCTCAAATACTCTCCGTCACCGATAATGATATGGTCCAAAACCTTTATTGATAAAATATCCCCTGCCTCCTTAAGTCGTCTGGTAATGGCGATATCCTCACTTGATGGCGTTGGGTCTCCTGTAGGGTGATTGTGGATACACAGGATAGCTGCTGCGCTTGATAGGCATGCAGTCTTGAACACTTCCCTTGGGTTTACTATCGATTGGTTTAGCGATCCGATTGACACAATATCCATACAGAGAATCCGGTTCTTACCGTCAAGGTGAACTGTGATGAACATTTCCTTTGTCTCCTGAATCAGGAATGAGAATGTGTCGTATATCTGCTGAGGTGATGTATAGCGGGTTCCGGTTTTCAGATAACTGGTAATGTCTTCATTTATGGAAAGCGCCTGTCGTGTTGTTCTGTTTTTTAGGTGCGGGTACTCCCATAACTCTCTACCACTCCCTACTACTCTCAAGAGTTGCTGATATTGCTATGTTTTATTGGGGTGAGTGCTGGTGGAGAGTTACAAGGCAATTCAACTCCCTACTTGACTCCCTACCAGACAAAAGCCTTATTCCATGCGGCTTTAAGCGAGAGGTAGAGAGTGGTAGGGAGTTTGTGAGGGGTGGTGGGTGTTTTTTTCTGAGACATCCGTGACACTGAGACATTGGTAAAAAACACGATTCGGTTTTTATGCTGAGTTCTGAAAGACCAAGATCCATTTTTCGAATTACAATTATTTCTGCGTGTCTCAATGTCACAAGTGTCTCACGCTTGAAAAGGCAAAGGGACAGTCTCCTTGCGGAAATCTATCCCTTTTGCCAGTTGGTGATGCTGGATGTTAGTTGACTGGTACGATGTCCTTGGGTGTTGATTCTTCGGATACTACCTCAGGTTTGATTACTCCGGATTTCCTATCAGCAAGGTTCTGCTCATAGGACTTACGGAGTGCTTCTGTCTTTGCTTCCAGTTTGGCTGTTACGCTTTCTGTTGAGTCTGATACTTGATTGAGACGATATGCCGTCTCTGCATAACTGATTGCTACGATGTTCCCTGCTGCTTTTGCAAGATGCTTGATGTTCTTCCACATGACTTCCTCCGCCTTGACTTGCATGGTGTTACCTTCTTCGATTGGGTGACTTGCAGTCTTTGCTTGGCGAAAATAAAAAAGAAACACCGCCGGATGGCAATGTCTCTTAATTCTGAGGGGTGGGGTCAAGCAGTATATGAGTGATGGAATGTTATATATTGAATACCAGACTTTTCGAGATATGCTTCAATTTGATATATTCAGAGGGTGGGGGTAGCAGGTGAGTGAAATAGAAAGTCAGAATTCCAATATGCCAATATCGGTCAAAAGGTCATTTTGAATTGAAATGAGAATATTGGTTCACAATATGGATACACTCATTTCTTCTTAGCAGCTTTAGATAGTTAAACTGTCTGCTTGACAGGGAAGCTTACGAGATTTAGTAAAACTCTGGCGTCATTCCAATATTCAAGTTCTTGACGATAAATACTCCATTTTGCCCATTGCTTGCATCGACAAGACAATAATAAGCACTTTTATGGGAGTCACCAACGTTGACCAAGAACGAATTCTTATTGACCCAAAAACCAGCGTCCGTTATGCCCCATTTAGCGTTCGTTGTAGAAAATGTGCATTCATATTTCATTTCTCGTCTCACTTCTTCTTCACAAGCATGTTTCACGGACTCTCGCAGGTTGTATAGGTCTTCAATAGCTTTCTGTGTTTTCTCTGCCTCCATTCTCTTTGTTGATTCTTCTCTTTGTGCAGATTCTTTTTTCTCCTTTAGATCATCGGCTATTTTGTGCTGTTGTTGCTGAATTAAATCTTGCCTTGACTTCTGATCAGCGGCATCCTTAGCTGCCTGCCCAGATGAAATGTACACATTGTGTTTTACACCGGCGAGAATGACTCCACCAGTAATTAAAGCAATTACCACACACAATACTCTGGAATTAAAACTGGAAGATCTACTGGACTTCAGACCAGCAGCCCACAGGCTGCCATCGGATACGTTTGCTTGATTCACCTGATAAACACTACGTATATCAGTGACCTTACTAAGCCCCATGCCTACTACTGGGTTTTGCCAACAATCCTCTTCAGCTGCATCCAGAGAGGAGTCACTATATATTTGATGAAACTGGCTTTCGGTAAGTGACCCAACAAATTTAGCAGTATTATTGATAGCATCAATTACAACTGGTAATGGTGCCTGGAAAAAGTCATGATTAACCCCGATGTGGCAACCATTCTTTTCCAGAAGACCGTGAATATACTTCTCTGCGAGGTCACAATCAGTAACGAGAACACTATAGGCTACAAGGGACTGCGTTGGGACCCCAGCGGCAGTATCTGAATATATATCGTTTGCCTGCTTTTCAGGATTAGTTGCTGATTTACATATCTTTACAGATCCTTCGAGCAACGGGTTAATAAGTGCGTAGATATATCCTGCTTTTGACATTACTCACCTCATTAACAGGCTGTTATTTTTAAGCACCTGTTTTTGCTGATATGACACATTCATGCCTTCTAGAACCATAATGGGGCATGGTGTTTGGCATTGCTACCTTCCACATAATGACTTAAATTGAGCCCTAACATCTTCAAAAGTAAAATCACAGATTTCTTTAATTCTAGTATAGCTATCTATTCCCCTATCTGTGGACATTGCATTCCAGAAAAACTCCTCGACCTTTTCAGGTGATTGCATATTATTGATTCGCATTCTAGTCGCTCGAATTTTTTTCTTTATTACTTCAGTTGCAAGTAAATGATTCTCAACTGGTGAAAAGACGCTTTCTTCAAGAAAATTTATTAGTTGTTCTCTTGTTGCCTGCATATAACCCCCCTTTCAAATGAATGTTAAATAGGTACACATAACCTTAAATTGTCATGGTATCTCTCAGAATGTTCCATATAGTACCTGCAGATTGGATTTGTTCAATGATTCTGTAAGAGGTGAGAGTATGAATAATATAATGCAGATGGCAACTATTCGGAACATGGAAAACTCCATGACTAAAGTGTATACAGCTAGAGAGTTACCATCAACTGTCCAATCATGTAAAGGTAATTCAATTCCATATCCTGAAACCTATTTTCATGGGCTTGTTGTATATGCAACAGAGTTCTAACTTTGTTTGTAATAATCACATTTGCCCTGATTATTTATTGATGGGAACTTGTTATCTTTGAAAATACTACATTCGTTACAATGATTATTGAAACAATCCATAGCTGAACAAGAAAAAGATTTTGGCGGGCTAAATATTCCTTGAGCTATAAAAAATCCCATGAAGAACGGTATTCCAAAAGTTATTACTTTTATTAGGTAGTCAAACCAATCCATTGTCTCTCAACTCAGAAATATATTTGTATTTTACGCTAATTTTATGATTATAAAGTTTTATATATAGTATTTTAGATTAATTTATATCTCAAACATAATGCTTATCTATTCGTTTAAACATTTTATGTTATTTTGTTACTTATGATATAGGAATCATATAAGCTATTTGTTAAATTATCTATAAGTGGCTGAACTAGCAATTCCTTTGTATCGAGGTTTAACATTACCAGACTGCCAAGCTCATTCTCATATGGCATACAGCAGCCATTATCTAACAGTATGTGTCCAGTATCTATTGTTGATTTTATTTTACTAAGTGTGCACACTACATGTCCACTAACTATTGTTTTTCCATTAACACCACCACTATGCCATGAATTATCCCAAAGCATTGTGTTTGGCTCAGTATCACAAACAGGATTACTTTTTGTTATGTCAAGACTAGCATGTACAAAAATAAAGTCATCTGTTTCTTTAGTCAGTGGCAATCCATCTAAGAACTTCCAAAATCTGTTAGGAATATCTCTAAGCTCCTTTACCCCGAAAGACTTGACAACTTCTATTCCCCATTCACTTAGCCAACCATCTGTCCACCAATCAGAATCAATGCCATGAGCCTGTTTGTACGAACATAGCATCATTTCTTCATGATTGCCTCTTAGTGGGCGAACATCAAATCCTCCTTCCAACAACTCCATTATAAGAGTTAATACACCACAACTATCTGGTCCACGGTCAACATAATCACCAAGCAAGTATAGTGTATCAGCCTTTCGTAATCCTGATCTAGCAAGCAATCGTTCAAAAGTTTTACTGCATCCATGAATATCAGCTATCGCATATCTCAAGTAGCAATCACTTTCCCTGCCACAGTCGGAAATACCAACATTATTCTATTTCCATCCTTAGTGCTGGTGGCAAATCCCTCGTGAACTAATATAGCAGCTAAAAAAGATGCGTGTTTTGGTGTTAGACTAATCTTATTTATATTCTTAGAGTTTATAGCAGTCCACTCACCCAAGCCACCTCGAATAGGATCTGTCATGTTTGCACCTAAAGGTACACTTGATCCAGAAAAACTGTTTATGACTGCACTAAATAGCACGGAGGATATTTCATACTCGCTTTGCATCTCCAATACAACTCCACTTGGCACATTACCCCTATATGAAAATGTTGTGCGGCCTGAGAGTGTATAAATGATCGGCATAACTTCTGTTCCTTCTATGTCATGGATTGGAAATGTGACTAATACAAAAGCAGGCAATAGTAAAATCAGTATTTCGTTCAGAAATCAGATTACTTCTTCTTAGCTACCTTAGCAGGTACAGCTGCTTTCACTTTCACAGCGGGTACAGCAGGTTTTACTCTTACTGCTGGAACTGGTGCTTTTGCCTTTACTACTTTTGCTTTTGCCTTAACAGCCGGTGCAACTGGTGCAGCAACCACAACTGGCTTAGCATTCTTTGCTGCACGAACAGCTCTGGCTTTAGCTAGTATCTCTCCCTGTCCTCTATCAAGAGCATCCTTCTTTCTCTGTTCAGAATATGCAGTAGCTACAAACTTATATTTAGCAGGAATATTGAACTGTTTCCGATATGCTCCCGGTTTAAGATCATGAGCTATAGCAAGATGTCTCTTGAGGGTTTTAAAGCCTTTGTTACAGATGAGACAGACTACCTCATCTTTCTTGAAGTACTGCTTAAAGTTTATCTTCTGAGGTTTGGCCTCCTCTGCTGGTGCTTGGGTCGAAGGAACATCCCCTGTTTCCACTCCTTTGAGGAATGAATAGATCATACTCATTTCCTGCTGGAACTCTTGTAACGCCTCAGTCGGAATTGGACTTTCAGGCCGCTTGATCTAATGGTAAGTAAGTTTCCCCTGAATGCCTGATTTCAGAATAAGCTTGCTGTCGTTTTTGTTTTCTCAGTTCTCTGGCTTCTTCAAGTTTTCTGTCTC
>JANXZX010000041.1 GCA_025355325.1 Geobacteraceae bacterium | reverse complement strand
CCGGAGATCAGGCGGGCTAAGATCAGGGGGGCTAAACTGGTTGCCAATCCCGGCTGCTACCCTACCAGCATCATTCTCGGTTTGGCTCCGCTGCTGAAGAAGGGATTGATCGACCTGTCAAGCATCATTGCCGATTCCGCTTCCGGCGTTACCGGAGCCGGCCGCTCTGCCAAGGTCGACAGCCTGTACTGCGAGGTAAATGAGGGGTTCAGGGCCTACGGTGTCGGCGGTGCACATCGGCACACCCCCGAGATCGAGCAGGAACTCTCCCTGTTGGCCGGAAAACCCTTGAAAATGACTTTTACTCCCCATCTGGTGCCGATGGACAGGGGTATCCTTTCAACGATATACGCGAAACCCAAGAAAAAGATCAGCAGCGAAACTATCGCAGCGTTGTACCGTGAATTCTACGCCGGTGAACCGTTCGTCCGGATCCTGACAAATGGCAATCTCCCTTCCACCGCGTTTGTACGGGGCTCCAACTTCTGCGACATCGCTCCTCTGGTTGACCCACGAACCGGCCGAATCATTGTCGTCTCGGCCATCGACAACCTGGTAAAGGGGGCATCCGGTCAGGCGGTGCAGAATATGAATCTTATGTGCGGATTCCCTGAAACTATGGGATTGGATGGCCTGGCGCTGTTCCCGTGACAAACGCAGCTTTTCCGCAATCTCGGCGTTGCCCTTCGGAGTGCCTTGTGCGACGTACCAAAGGGTATGTCTCCGCTCCATTCCTCGGTCGCCTTGACCTTGCAAAAAATCTACGTTTGTAGAGAAAATTCAATGTTTATCCCAACGACACAGGAAGAGATGCGGAAGCGGGGCTGGAGCGAGCTAGACGTAATATTCGTCAGTGGCGATGCCTATATCGATCATCCCGCTTTCGGTGTGCCGCTATTAGCTCGCTGGCTTGAATCTCACGGCTTTCGGGTCGGCATCATTTCACAACCAGACTGGCGCACAAAAGAACCCTTCATGGCACTTGGTCGACCCCGCCTTTTCTTCGCCGTTTCTGCCGGCGCCATGGATTCGATGGTCGCCCACTACACACCTGCCCGCAAGTTGCGGCATGATGACGCCTACACGCCCGGTAACCGCCATGGTGCCCGGCCCAATCGCGGCACAATGGTCTACACCTCCCGTCTGAAGGAAGCCTTCAAGGATGTTCCGGTCGTGATTGGCGGCATCGAAGCGTCGTTGCGCCGCTTTGCCCACTACGATTTTTGGGAAAACAAGGTTCGTCGATCGATTCTTTTTGATGCCAAAGCCGATCTGCTGATCTACGGCATGGCCGAGAGGGCGATTCTTAAAGTGGCCGAGAGGATGAGGGATGGAGAGCGAATGGGCGAGATCCGCGATGTGAGGGGCACTGCGTATGGCTGCAGCGGCTGTGATCCAGGCAGTCACGTCACAATCCCGTCCTATGAGGAGGTGTCAGATTCCAAGGAAAAGTTTGCTGAAGCCTTCCGTCTGGCCTATCTCCAGCAGAATCCCTGGTCTGCCCGGATCGTATGTCAGCAGCACGGCAATCGGAACCTGGTCTGTAATCCTCCGGCGCTCCCCTTGACGGAGAGTGAAATGGATGCCGTCTACGCCCTGCCGTTTGAAAAGAACCCGCATCCCTCGTACCTCGAACCAATCCCTGCATGGGAGCAGATTAAAACATCCATCACCAGTCATCGGGGGTGTTTCGGCGGTTGTGCGTTCTGCGCCATCACCATGCACCAGGGCAAAACGATACAGTCCCGCAGCAAACGATCCATCCTTGCTGAAATATCGGCCATGACCCAAAAATCCTGGTTTCGCGGCACAGTCAGTGATATTGGCGGGCCGACTGCCAACATGTTTGGTCTCGGCTGCGGTAATCCGGAAGCCATGCAGAAGTGTCAGCGGGAAAGCTGCATTTTTCCTGATATCTGCAAAAACCTGCGCACCGGTGACAAACCGGCAACATCACTTCTGCAGGAAGCCCGTTCTCTGGAAGGCGTGCGTCATACAGCGGTTTCATCCGGGGTGCGCTACGATCTGCTCGAGAGACAACCCGCCTATTTCAGTGAATTGGTAGGGCACCATGTCAGTGGTCTGCTCAAAATTGCTCCGGAGCATCTGATCGACCAGGTAACGGATATCATGCGCAAACCGGGGCAAAAAGCATTTGAAACGTTTCTTGCCCGTTTCCGGGCAGAAAATATCCGGCTTGGCAAACGCCAGTACATTGTGCCGTACATTATTTCCGGGCATCCCGGTTGTACGTTGGCTGACATGTTTGAGCTGGCATTGACCCTGAAAAAAATGGGAATAACCGTTGAGCAGGTTCAGGACTTCACACCTACTCCGGGCACAATTGCCACCTGCATGTTTTACTGCGGACTTGATCCGATGTCAGGGAAGCGAGTCTACACAGCAATTAGCGACCGTGAAAAGGGACTTCAGAAGTCTCTGCTGCTGTGGCACCTGCCGGCAGAACGGGGCAAGGTCATGGAAGCATTGAAGGAGCTTGGACGCGAAGGGGAGGCGGGTCTTCTGTTGGGGGGAGGATCCGGAAGCGGCCGGAGCACACCGGCGCTGCGCAGAAAACCCACCACAAAAAAAGCCCGCTGAGATCAGCGGGCTTTAGAGATGGTAACTTTCAGACAAGAATTACTTTTTGACTACGTTAGCTGCCTGCAGACCTTTAGGACCCTGGGTGATTTCAAATGTTACTGCATCGCCCTCTGCAAGTGATTTGAAGCCGTCACCGGCAATCGCGGAGAAATGAACAAAAACGTCTTCCCCACCCTCCTGCTCGATGAACCCAAACCCCTTTGTGTCGTTAAACCATTTAACTTTGCCCTGTGCCATTTCCTGCCTCCTTTTTTGTCCGGCTCAAGCCGAAACGATTGGTTACCGCTAAAGTTTCTGGAGTCTGATGCAGGAAAAGCGCAAAGCCTGTTCAAACACGTGCTACTTGCAACGTTCTGCAAAAACTTCCGAAACTGCGTGCCCGAGTCGTTTATCACAGCAATAAAGCGGGTGTCAAGACAATTCACACCAATTATGGTGCCTTCAATTCTTCATTTTTACTCTGTAGTTTCTTTACAAGAGCAGGGTAGCCATTGGAAGTAACAATTTTATTGAATTGACTGCGGTAGTTTGATACGAGGCTTACGCCTTCAATAACGACATCATAGACCATCCATTTACCGTTTGTATTGAATAAACGGTAATCAAGCGTGAATTCATCGCGAGCGGCAGTTACGACCTTCGACTTGATTTCCGCATAATCCCCGTCAACGGAATCCTTGATGTAAACAATCTTTTCGTTGTTATATGACTCGATTTTCCCGGCATACGAATTTTCAAGAAGCGTTGCAAAAAGATCAGTAAACTGTTTCTTCTCGGCAGCTGTCCGACTATTCCAGTGTTTGCCAAGTGACCGCTTCGCCATTTCAGAGTAGTCGAATATGTTGCTGATGGTTTTTTTCAGAGCCTGACGTCGTTTTGTCTCATTTTTTTTCATTTCCTTATCTGCGACGATACGGACAACCTCATCGACGGTCTTTTTTACCTCATCGGTCGGAGGGTTGGCACATGCAACAGAAGCTGTTAATATTAAAGCGGTTACTACCAGTAAGATACGTTTAAGCATGCAGGATCCTCCAAATTATTTTTCTTGGATGTGGGAAGGTTCGTTAGTGGCATAGTCAAGATTGGCAGCTGCGATGCGATAATTGTAGACTGACTTGAAAAATTCGGATCTCATGCTGGAATAGGCCTGAAGCGCCTCGAATATGTCCTTGGCGGGACCCATGCCGAAGTCAAAGTTGGCAACTGCCGTAACCGCCCATTTTTTCGCGTTCAGATAGGCGGTTCGTGTTGCAGTGGCGCTTTTTTTACCCTCGACCATATCCAGATAATACTTTTGTACCTGAAGCGGTATGTTGGCTTCAGCATAATCACGGGTACTGAGCAGCCGGTTATACTGGGCCTGTTCGGCAGCCACTTTGGCCCCGGTTATGCCGAAATCGAGCTTCCAGCGTGCTCCAAGAGCAACACCGCCATAGAGGTGTTTGAACTGGTCAGTGATATATGGATTTTGAATCCGATCACGCTCATCCGAATAAGCCCAGGAGATCATCCCACCTAGAAAAATGTCGGGGTAATAGTTAGCTTTTGCAGCTTCAATCAGCGCCGAGCGTGCTTTGAGCCCTTCAGCAATCTGGTGCATTTCAGGGCGCCTGCTTCGGGCATTATCGATGTACTTCCCAATGGGAAGTATTTCGGCGTCATTAACCGTAAGCCGTTCAATGCCTATTTCCAGTGGTGCTTCAACCGGCATCCCCATACGCGCTTTTAGAGCGGCCAGGGCAAGTGCCTCGCCCTTTTTTGCCTCTTCAAGATATTTTGTTGCCATTCCTGAAAATGCATCAAGTTTATAGAGGTCCATCTGATCAACAGTATCTGATCCCTGATCAAGTAATTTCTGAGCTTTTTCACGAGCTCTGATCAGGATGTCCTCAACCTCCAGGACCAGTTCCTTCATCTCACGGGCATAGAGCAGGCCGTAATAGTACTCATGAACTTTGACAACAATTTCATTGGCACGCTGTTCCTTGCGGGAGCGGTCAACTTCGATGCCGTGGGTGGCGGCCTTCATGTTTTCGGAGATTTTACCAAAAGTGTAGAGCGGCTGAATAATGGTTGCATCAGCACTGGTGAACCAGGTGAGCGCATTGATACTGAACGACGGTTCGTCGGTTTTTATGCCATTTGTAACAGTATCCTTGTAAGCTATCGGCGCCGGTCCGAACAACGTTGTCAGCTGCATCTGCGGAAAACGGTATGACTTTGCTTCGTTCAGTTTGCTGGTCGCCAGTTCGATATCACTCCGGGCTTCGCCGAGCTCCGGAGCTGATTTCAGTGCCATTTGGATACAGTCATCCAGGCTGACGGTCGGTTTAGGCGCGGGTTCTTCTGCTGCAAAACCGGATACGGTGCCGGCATAAAGGGCACAGACAGCAATGCAGGTACACAAGATTGATTTCATCAGATAGTCCTCTATGTGAAGGTTTATTCTACCTTGCCGTGGATAAACTTGCTTACCAGTTCTTCAATATCAATTGCTGATTCGGTTTCCCTAATCTTATCGTTATTCTTCAGCATTTTGTCAGATCCGCCGGGGCGGAGTTTGATGAATTTATCACCGATAATTCCGCTCGTGCGGACCGAGGCGATAACATCGTCGGTTATCTTAACGCCGGACTTTATTTTAAGATAGGCCAATGCCCGGTCGCCGCTCTTGGCATCAAGTGCTATCCGGTCAACCTTGCCGACATCAACACCGGCAACTTCAACCCGCGCCCCCGGCTTCAGTCCGGAAACCGAATCAAATCCGGCAACTATGGAGTAATAATCACCGCCGCCGATGATTTCCATCTTGCCCAGTTTGATTGATACATATCCCAGGCAGAGGATGCCGATCAGCATAAAGGAGCCAACCATCATTTCCAGTTTTACCATGTTCATACCAAACCTCTTTTGTAACTAGTACTCTGTTACTCATATTGTTTCGCAGCAAACCCCTCTAAATCTCCCCCCTGATAAGGGGGGATCGAGGGGGGTTAGAATTTGATGTTACAAGGTTACTAGACCATCTGTATCGGACCATCAAGGCTGCCGGTAATAAATTGCCGGATCGCCGGATCAGTAGAATTGATTATATCTTCCGATGTGCCGTGCTGCAGGATTTTCCCCCGGAACAGCATGGCGACGTTTTGTGCCACGTCGAAAATTTCCGGGATTTCGTGAGAAACGATCACCGCCGTAAAGCCGAACTTGGCATGGGTGTCTTTAATCAGCTGGTGAATCGCCCGTTTTATGATCGGATCGAGTCCGGTCGTCGGCTCATCAAACAGGATGATCTTAGGATTGAGCACCACCGCCCGTGCCAGTCCGACGCGCTTCTTCATGCCGCCGGACAGCTCATCCGGGAATTTGTGCTCGATGTTCTTGAGGCCGACATCTTCCAGTGCCGAGAGAACCTTGCTGCGAATCTCCTCTTTCGAGAAGGAGGTCTTTTCCTGTAGCGGGAACGCCACATTTTCAAAAACCGTCATCGAATCGAACAGTGCCACGTTCTGGAACAGCATGCCGAATTTTTCACGAATCCGGTTCAATTCCGAGCGCCTCAGATTGAGGATGCTTTCGCCATCTACCTCAACAGCGCCGCTATCCGGCTGCAAGAGACCGATCAGGTGTTTCAGGAGCACACTTTTGCCTTCGCCGCTGGGGCCGATGATAGCGGTAATCTTGCCATCTGGAATATCAAGGTCGAGTCCGTCGAGCACTTTTTGCGTGCCGAAAGACTTATGCACATTGCGCAGAGTAATCATATCAGAGCAGCACCGAAGTGAGGAAGTAGTCCCATACCAGAATGATAACCGATGTCAACACCACGGACTCGGTTGTTGCCTTTGACACGCCCTCGGCGCCATGGCCGGCGTAATATCCCTTGTAACAGCCGATCCACGCGATGATGATGCCGAAGGAAAAAGATTTGACAAAGCCGGAATAGACATCGCGCCAGACGACAGACTTTTCCATTTCATAAAAATAGGCGCCCTGATTGACCCCCAGCAGCTTGACTCCCACCAGCCAGCCGCCGTAGATGCCGATCACATCGAAGATGGCGCATAGCAGCGGGAGAGAGATCATGGCGGCGATGAATTTCGGGGTGACCAGATACTTGAATGGGTCAAGCGCCATTGTCTCCAGCGCGTCGATCTGCTCGGTGATGCGCATGATGCCGATTTCGGCCGTGATGGCGCTTCCTGCCCGTCCGGTAACCATCAAGGCTGCCAGAACCGGCCCCAGTTCGCGAATCAGCGTGAGCGCAACAGCCGTACCCAGCATCCCCTCGGAACCAAATTTGGTTAGAGTGTAATAGCCCTGTAGACCGAGAACCATCCCGGTGAATCCTGCGGTTAGAACAATTACGAACAACGACTTTGTGCCGATGAAGCGAATCTGCTTGAGAACGTGCACCAGGCTGCCCGGACGCCGGAACATCATGTAGAACGCATAGAGCATGAACCACCCCGAGCGTCCCATGTCGCGCAGCATCTCTATGGTGATATGTCCAAGTGCCTGAACCACGAGAATCCTTATAAATACCGAAATGTGAAAAAATATACATCAACGTGCTGAAAAAGCAAGGACTTGTTCCCACACAGCGTTCTAATTCCGGTCAATCCGAATCGCCACCACCCAGAACCTTGTACATTGTCACCAGATTGGCCAACCGGGAAAAGCGCGTTGCGATAAGGTTCTGCTGTGCAGCATAGAGAGAACGCTGCGAATCAAGAACGTTCAGGTGGCTGTCTACCCCTTTATCGAAACGGGCGATAGAGAGGCGATTTCTTTCTGCTGTCGCATCGGTAAGAGCCTGCTGGGCCGCCAGTTGTTCGTCAATTGTGCCGCGCTGGGCCAGGGCATCAGCCACTTCCCGGAAGGCGGTCTGAATTGCCTTTTCGTACTGGGCGATTGCTATATCGCGGTCTACCTCAGCCACCTTCAGCTTGGCCGTGTTGCTGCCGCCGTCGAAGATCGGTAGCGAGATGCTCGGGGCAATGCTCCAGGCAAAGGCACCTGATTTAAAAAGCCCGGATAATTCACTGCTGCCGAACCCTACGGAAGAAATCAGCGAAATCTTTGGGAAAAACGCTGCCCGGGCGGCACCAATGTTGGCATTTGCTCCCTTGAGCTGTTCCTCCGCCTGACGGATATCTGGACGGCGGAGCAGCACATCGGACGGTAAGCCGGGCGAAGCATCTTTCACGGCGGTTACGGTTTCGGAAAGAGTTGCCGGTAAGAGCTCTGCCGGAACAGGCGACCCGACCAGCAGGCTGAGGGCGTTCTCGTCCTGAGCCGCGAGGGTCGTGTATCTGGCTATGTCAATTCGCGCCGCTTCAACGGTTGTTCTGGCCTGCTGTAAATCGAGAGCAGAGGAAGCCCCCGCTTCAAAGCGGCTCTTGATGAGTTCGAAGGATTGCAGTTGGCTTGTCAACGTGTCTTTGGCCAGCTTCAATCTCTCCCGGTCGGCGGCCAGGGTCAGATAGCTGGTGGCAATCTGGGATACCAGGCTGATCTGAACAGTGCGGCGGGCCTGGTCACTTGCCAGATACTGTTCCAGGGCCTGATCTTTTAAACTTTGCACACGACCGAACAGATCCAGTTCATAGGAAAGGAGCCCGGCGCCAACGGTGTACTGATTAACCGTCGCAGCTCTGCCCGAGGAGGTGAAATCTTCGGGAATACGCTGAAAAGTGGCGCCGCCATTGGCATTAATTTTTGGGAAGAGGTCGGATCGCTGGATCTGAAACTGAGCCCGAAATCGTTCAATACTGAGAACGGCGACCCGCATGTCACGGTTGTTCTTCAGTCCCAGTTCGATCAGTTTTCTGAGTTGATCATCGACAAAATAATCGCGCCAGGGGATATCCGCAAGCTGTTTTTGCGTTGGTGCAGTACCTGCCTGATAAGCCGGGCCAGTGGGCCAGGCCGCGCTGACCGGAGGTGCGGGCTGCGTATATTTCGGAGCCATGGTTGAACAGCCGCTCAGGCAGAGAAATGCTCCGAGAGGTAAGCAAAGGGTTGTCGTCATACGTTTCATCCGTGTCATATCAATGCACCTCCACGGTGTCGGCTGAAGCATCCGGTTCTTTCGGTTTTTTACTGTACTGTTTTTTCCCAAACAGCCGCGATACCATTACAAAGAAAAACGGTATGAAGATCAGGTCAATAAAGGTTGCCGAGAGCAGTCCCCCGGTAACGGCGGTACCAATAGCGTTCTGTGCTGCAGCGCCTGCTCCCTTGGTAAGTGCCAGCGGCAGGGTGCCGAAGAAAAAGGCCAGCGAAGTCATGATGACCGGGCGGAGTCGTATTTTAACGGCAGATAACGTTGCGTCTACCAGTTCATGGCCCTGATGCATCTGTTCCTTGATAAACTGGATGATCAGAATGGCATTCTTGGTCGAAAGTCCGATCGTGGTAAGTAGTCCGATCTGGAGATAAACATCGTTGGGGAACACGCGCAGCTTTACCGCCACCACCGCACCTACCAGACCCAGCGGCAGCATCAGCAAATTGACAAAAGGTATCGTCCAGCTTTCGTACAGCGCAGCTACCGAGAGGAAGACCACCAGCAGCGAGATTGCGTAGAGCGCCGGTGCCTGTGCCCCGGCATTCCTCTCTTCATAGGAAAGTCCGGTCCATTCGTAGCCGATTCCCGGCGGCAGCTGGGCCGCCATTTTTTCCACCTCCGCCATAGCTTCGCCGGTACTTATGCCAGGTGCGGCCTGCCCCAATACTTCCACGGACGGAATGCCGTTGTACCGCTCCAAACGAGGCGAACCGAACTGCCAACGGGCGTTGGCAAAGGCTGAAAACGGTACCATCTGCCCGCTTTTACTGCTGACATACCATTTGTTGATATCCTCCGGCACCATCCGGTATTTGGCATCGGACTGGAGATAGACCTTCTTGACCCGACCACCCTGAATGAAGTCGCTGACGTAGGAACTTCCCCATGCCGTGGCAAGGACTTCGTTGACCTGCGACAGGGAAACCCCCAGGGCACCTGCCCGCACATCGTCGATGTCGAGCTTGAACTGTGGCGAGTCATCCTGGCCGTTTGGTCGCACCGCTACCAGTTTGGGATTTTTCATTGCCATCCCCAGCAGCTGGTTGCGGGCGTCCATCAGCTTTTCATGTCCCAGTCCGCCGCGATCCTGCAGCTGAAAGTCGAAACCGTTCGCCACACCCAGTTCAAGTACCGCCGGAGGTGAAAAGGCAAAGGCAAGACCGTCCCTGAATTTTGAGAATGCCCCCATGGCACGACCGGCAATTGCAGCCGCCTTCATATCCTTGCCCTTGCGAACGTCCCAGTGCTTGAGCCTGACGAAAGCAAGCCCCATATTTTGACCGCGCCCGGCGAAGCTGAACCCGGCGACGGTAATGACCCCTTCCACCGTCTTGGATTCCTTCTCAAGGAAATGCTGTTCCAACTGCCGAATGACCTTGATCGTCCTCTCCTGGGTGGCGCCGGCCGGTAACTGAACCTGGCAGATAATGAAGCCCTGATCCTCATCAGGAAGGAATGAAGTGGGCAGATGCAGGAAGAAGAACGCCATGGCGGCGACGATGGCTCCATAGACCACCAGATAGCGCACCGGTTTGCCGAAGGAGCGGCCGACGATTCCTTCATAGTTATGTCGGCAGAATTCGAATGTCCGGTTGAAGTAACGGAAAAAACCGGCAAACCAACCGGATTCACCGGCATGGTGACCTTTTGCGACCGGTTTGAGAATGGTGGCACAGAGGGCCGGAGTCAGGATCATGGCCACCAGTACCGACAGAATCATGGCGGAGATGATAGTGACGGAGAACTGGCGGTAAATGACGCCGGTGGAGCCGGGAAAGAAAGCCATGGGGAGGAAAACCGCCGTAAGCACGGTGGCGATACCCCAGAGGGCGCTGGTGATCTGCCCCATGGACTTGATTGTGGCATCATGGGGAGATAATCCCTCCTCGGACATGATGCGCTCCACGTTTTCGACGACGACAATGGCGTCATCAACCAGCAGGCCGATGACTATTACCAGTGCGAACATGGTCAGCGTGTTGATGGAGTATCCTAAGGCGGCCAGTATTCCCATAGTGCCCAGGAGAACTACCGGCACCGCGATAGTCGGGATCAGGGTGGCACGGATGTTCTGCAGGAAGAGGAACATGATGATAAAGACCAGGAAGACGGCTTCGATGAGGGTATGCACCACCTCTTCGATGGAAATCTTGACGAAGGGGGTGGAGTCGTAGGGGTAGACCACCTTCATGCCTGCGGGGAAGTATCTGGACAATTCCGCCATTTTGGCCTTGACCCGGTTGCCGGTTTCCAGCGCATTTGCGCCGGCCGCCAGACGGATTGCCATGCCCCCCAACGGTTTGCCGTTGTAGTAAGACTGAATCTCGTAGTTCTCGGTGCCGATTTTGCTTTCGGCCACATCTTTAAGTTTGACTGTCGAACCGTCAGGATTGGTACGCAGAACTATGGCGTCGAACTGCTCCGTGGTCTGGAGCAGAGCACGGGCGTTGATGGTGGCATTGAGCTGCTGACCCTCGTTGGCAGGGATGCCGCCGAATTGTCCGGCAGAAACCTGAACGTTCTGGGCCTGAATTGCTGCGATTACATCGTTGGTCGTCATCCGGAAGTTATTCAGTTTTGCCGGATTCACCCAGATACGCATGGCATTCTGGGTGCCGAACAGTTGCAGCTCACCGACACCCTCAAGACGGCTGACGATATCCTGAAGGTTGGAAACCATATAGTCGGTGAGAGCATTGCGGTCCATAGAACCGTCTTCCGAAACAAGGCCGACAATCAACAGGAAGTTTCTGGTGGATTTGACAACTTGAATTCCCGAGCGCTGGACAATCTGTGGGAGGAGCGGCACGGCCAGCTGTAGTTTGTTCTGCACCTGTACCTGGGCGATATTCGGATCGGTGCCGGCCTTGAAGGTCATTGTAATTGACACCGCTCCTGCCGAGTCACTGGTGGAAGACATGTATATCAGGTTGTCGATGCCGTTCAGTTTCTGCTCGATGACCTGTGTTACCGTGTCCTGCACCGTCTGGGCCGAGGCTCCCGGATACAAGGCGTTGATGGCAATCTGCGGCGGCGCAATGGCGGGATACTGGGAAACCGGCAGCTTTTTGATCGACAGCAGACCCACCAGCATGACCATAATGGCGATCACCCAGGCAAAAATCGGGCGATTAATAAAAAATTTAGGCATTGAAGAGCTCCTTGAAAAACGTCTGACGAGTCGGAACCGTCAGACCGGTCCGATTATTTTTTTGCTGGGGCCGGTTGTGCCGCGCCGGTTGGAGGTGCTGCCGGTGCGCTGCCGAACGGAACTGCCTTCACCGGTGTACCCGGCCGAGCTTTCTGCAGCCCTTCCAGGATGACACGATCTCCCGTTTTCAGGCCGTCGCTGACCAGCCAGCTGTCACCCACCGTCCTGACTACCTTGATCGGGCGGGGTTCCACCTTTTCTTCCGCTCCAACAGTCATGACCATGGCATCGCCTTTCGGACTGCGGGTCACGCCCCGTTGCGGGATGAGGATTGCACTTTCATTTACCCCTTCCACAAGGACTGCCCGTACAAACATTCCGGGGAGGAGGGCCTGTTTCGGATTGGGAAATACCGCCCGCAGGGTAACAGAACCGGTGCTTTGATCGACGGTCACCTCCGAAAATTTAAGCATTCCGGTGACCGGATATGAGGAGCCATCTTCCAGGATCAATTTAACCGGAGCCTGGGCCGCCCCCCCCTTTTTCAGCATTCCGTTGGCAAGATTCTGTTTCAGCTTAAGCAGATCGGCCGTTGACTGGGTTACGTCCACATACATGGAGTCGAGCTGCTGAATAGTTGCGAGCGCGGCTGACTGGTTGGCCGTCACCAGCGCTCCGACGGTAACACTCGAACGGCCGATTCGGCCTGATATGGGGGCGGTTACTTTGGTGTAGGCCAGATTAATCCGTGCCATTTCCACCGCTGCCTTGGTTGCGGCAAGATCTGCTTCACTCTGTTTCAGTGCGGCGGAGGCGACATCATAGTCCTGCTGGCTGACCGCCTTGATCTTCACCAGGTCGCGATAGCGCTCTTCTGTGAGGCGCAGTGATACAAGAGAAGCCTCCACCCGTGCCTGGGCAGCCTTTGCGCTGGCGTAGGCGGCTTCAAAAGCGGCGGGGTCAATCTGGTAAAGTACCTGCCCCGCCTTTACATCACTCCCCTCGGTGTAGAGCCGTTTCTGGACAATCCCGGTTACCTGGGGACGAACTTCGGCGATCAGTTGGGGCACAGTTCGTCCGGAAAGTTCAGTGGTGAGGGAAACCTTCTCCGGCTTTACCACGATGATCCCCACTTCCGGCGGGCCGGATGGAGGAGCGGCGGGTTTCGGTTTGCTGCAACCGGAGAGAGACAAGCCGGCAACAAGTGCGGCGGCGGTAAAAAGCACTGATTTTCTGAGTGTTTGATGCATGCGATACCTCGACTGGGTTGGATTAATGGTAACGGAACGAAAAGTTTATTCTGTAATGATGTGCTGACGCTGAATCCCATCCCAGCACGCTTCGATGGTTCGGGAGATCAGCATATCCTCCAGGGTAATAAATCCGAGGATATGATCCCGGGCCACGGCCAGAATAGGCCCAAAGGCCAGATCAAAGAGGATGACAAGGGGGAGATCCTTCATTACCTGCCGGGAAATCCCGTCTTCAAAGAGTTCCTTGAAAACATTACACCCTTCTTTTGTTCCCAGAAGTTTGTCCCGGCGGTATGCCACGCCATAGGGAGAATTGAAAAACTGCTCGATGAAGCGATAATTGAGTGGATTTTCAATGAAATACCGAATTAATGCCGTGCAAAGATGGATAAATCGCTCGCGAATCGGTTTATCGATGGAATATCCCTTCTGAAGGAGCTGGTTGCTTCGCTCCTCAAGTTCCCTGAACAGCTCCGCAATCATGACATCCTTGTTTTCAAAGTAGCGGTAGATGGTTCCGGCCCCTACTCCGGCCCGGGCGGCTATCATCGCCATCGGAGCCCCGTGGAAACCGTGCTCGGCAATCAGCTCCAGTGCCGCCCGAACTATCTCTTCTCGCTTGTCCTGCTTTGACATGCATATACCTCATAAAACGGAATGAACGTTCATTCCGTTTTATCCTCATTAAAGGCGCAGTGTCAATATTTTTTTGAGCTTGGTTTGTATACAGGCAAAAAAGAGAGCCGGAAGCACATTCTCCGGCTCTCTCGTTCAGGCTGGGGTTCTAAGTCCGAACCGGCGGAAATAGTCCAATACAGCCAACAGGGTGTTATTGCGGTCGCTGCGGGGCATGGGTCTTTCCGCTTATTCCATCTCAATTTAGTTTAAGCCAATGCCTGTACTTCCCAATCTTACTGGGACAATCACGATTAGTGACCGCTACCTCATATGCATTTTGACCGTGGGTGGCGCGGATACGAAAGAACTGTTAGCGAAGTTGGTTTTTAAGAGTCTAAGATAACGCCCGTTATATCAAGGCGGTTGTAGATAACGGATAGAAAGTGCATTTACCTTTATATAATTATTATAGTCAGGAGAGACCCTAAGCAGATAGATGCACGAGTCTGTAATGGCCCCCCATCGTCGAGTATTGCGGCGGAAAGCCACACAGTTTTGTGGTGGCTCCGAAATGGTAGCCCATGGATAAACTGGCAAAATTAAATATATTGACAATCGGACAAAAAAGACCGAGGGTGTATTCATGAATGGCAAGGAATTTATCAAGCGGGTACGTAAAATCGGGAAGAGCAAGGGACTTTTTTGCTTGGTTGATGAGGCGCGTGGCAAAGGTAGCCACGTAACGCTCTATCTTGGCGATAACCTGACCATTGTACGCAACCCGAAAAACGATTTAAAAGCAGGAACATTTCACGCCATGCTCAGGCAGCTTGACATCACGCTTGACGAAATAATGGGAGCATAATTATGACACGCATGATCTACCCGATTCATCTGACCCCCGATACTATTGATGGCGGTTTTACTGTAACCTGTAGAGACTTTTCCGAGGCGATCACTCAGGGAGAAACGGTTGCACAAGCTATAATAGAAGCCTCTGACGCTATTGATGAAGCTATCGCATCTCGTATGAAACGCAATGTGGATATACCAGAACCATCGCACAAGAAGCAGGGCGAATATATGGCTACGGTGCCACTATCGACTTCGTTGAAAGCGGCACTATATATGGCAATGCGGGATGACGGCATTAGTAAAAGTGAGCTTGCCCGGCGCATGGCTATTGACGAAAAAGAAGTGCGCCGAATGCTTGACCCTCGCCATCCGTCAAAAACGCCAGGCATGGAAAGAGCTTTAGCTTGTCTCGGGCGTTCGGTCGTTGCAGAATTTGCGAAGGCGGCTTAATAGCTGGATCGACCATGAAGCAGAAAACAAAACCCGCAGTCAATCCTTGTGAAGCAAGGTTTAACGACGGGTTTTTTTAATCTAAACTATTTACAGAAAGCTTATATTCCGATGATTTGTTTTTATATGTGCGGCCAGTAGTGTCCCAACGTTTAGTTGAATAAAAACAGTTGGTTGTTATTGTCGTCTGTTTCACTTCTGTAATCTGAATCTGTAAGTGCCTGTAATAAGGGCATTCGCTCGAAGATGGTGACGCTCAGTACCTGTAAAATTGTGTAGAGACTGGCCTCGATTTTGAGCCGCTTCTTCATGATGGCGACGAGCACATAAATCGACACGGCAATCCAGATTTGTGCTTTGACTGCGTTCTCCGAGGTGCCGTAAAAGGTCTTGATTCGCAGGTTTTGCTTGATCCATCGGAAGAAGAGTTCTACTTGCCAGCGACATCGATACAGTTCGGCAATAGTCATGGCCGGCAGGGTAAAGTTGTTTGTCAGGAACACCAAGGTTTTGTCGGTTTCTTTGTCGTGATACTTCACCCGGCGCAGTTTGTCCGGGTAGTCTTTGGCTTGATAGAAGCCGGTCAGTTGTACTGATTGATCGCAGAGTAGGCCAGTTTCCTTGTCCACCGGATGAGAATAGACCCGACGGCATTTGAGATTGGATTTGCCTCGGATCACGAAGAAGGCTGATGACCGTGTGATCGTGTACAGACGTTCGAAGTCCAGATAGCCGCGATCCATGACGTAGAAAGCCCCCGCCCCCAGCGGCAAGATGTCCAGAGTGTTGACTTCGTGGAGTTTGCCGTCTGATATGTGGATGAAGGTTGGGATGCTGCCCCGCAGATCCAGTAACGTATGGAGCTTGATGGCTCCCTTGTTCTTGCGGAAGTTGGCCCACGGGAACATGGAGAGGCATAAGTCGATAGTTGTGGCATCCAGAGCATAGACAGTGTTCTCCAGTTCCAGTCCGAAGCTGTCGTTTGCGTAGAGCTTGCGGGCCGTCTGAATGAGAGAGTAAGCAAGGTCGGCGTAGATGTGCCAGTAGCGAACCTTGTTGGCATTTGCCAGATTGTTGCGAGAGACTGAAGAGCGGATTCCCATGTGATAAAGTTTGCTCTTCTGCGCCCGCAGACATGATTCGATGTCCCGCAGGCTCTCGCGGTAAGTCAACTGGGCAAATGCCATGCATAGATATTGTTCGAGGCAAGAGAACTCCTTGACCTTGTAGTTGCCATTGTACCGATCTACGCATTGATGAAAAACGTGGAGCGGGAGATGCTCCATCACCTGAGAGAAAACGAGCTTGCCGGTGTACATAGTTTAACCCTCCGCACATTGCTGCGCGAAGATGGCTGAACCGCCGGAAAATTTTCAAGTCGTTTAATTGCATGAGGTCACTTTCTTTCAGAATTAACGGGCCATCACGGCT
>JANXZX010000040.1 GCA_025355325.1 Geobacteraceae bacterium | reverse complement strand
GTTCAGATACAGCGAAGGAACGCCGGCAGTGCGTTCTATCTCCTGCATCAGAGTGGTTTTTCCCACCTGCCGCGCACCATAGATGATAAGTGCTTTCCCCTTGAAGAGCGAATTCATCAAGGCCGGTTTTATGGTCCGTTCTATCATATATGCCTCTATTAGGTGAATTAACTCACTCAAAACTACTATAAAAAGGTGAATTAATCAATATGAAAAAGGAAACCGGCGCTACTCCAGCCCATACTTTTTCAACCAGTTGCTCAAGGTCTGATAATTGGGCAGATCCAGCATCTGCGTAGCCTTGGTCTTGTTTCCGGCGGCCTCTTCCATGGCGCGGGTGAGGTAGTGGCGGGCAACTTCGGCCATCACCTCCGGCAGACTGAACCCTTCAAGGGAAAACCAGAAAACCAGGGACACTTCCCATATTTTCTGTTATCAACACCCAAATCTTATGGTAACTTTACAGCCATGCCAAGAATTGCACGCATCATGGCCGCCGGTTATGCTGATTTTCTCTTTGGCGAAGATGATGAAATAGATGCCGCTATCCGTCGTGCAACCTGTACCGGTTGCCCGTTCGGTTCGGATCAATTTGTTGATCAGATGGAATTCAGGCTGAACCAACGATTGCGGCCTAAAGCACCGGGACGACCACGAAAAACAGGGAAGTGTCCCTAGTTTACCCCTAGTTTACCCAGGGCTCGCCCCCTGCAATACATTGCCGGCAACAAGGAATGACAATGGCAAAAAGAAATACTATTGAAGTACAGGGAACCGCCATCTGCATCATTTCACAACCGGAAGGCGATTACATATCACTGACCGATATGGTTCGCAACTTTGACGGAGGCGGCGCGCTGATCGAGCAGTGGCTCAAAAGCAAGGACACCGTTCTGTTTCTCGGTGTCTGGGAGCGTATCAATAATCCCGGTTTTAATTCCCTCGAATTCGAGGGAATTAAAAATGAGGCGGGACGGAACAGCTTCTTTCTTTCGGCAAAGAAATGGATACAATTGACCGGCGCAAAAGGACTGATCGCCAGCGCCGGCCGTTATGGCGGCACGTATGCCCACAGCGATATTGCCCTGGAATTCGGTTCCTGGCTCAGTCCGGAGTTCAAGCTTTATCTGATCAAGGAGTTCCAGCGCCTCAAAGATGATGAAAACCGGCGGATGTCGTTGGCCTGGAATCTGAACCGCACTCTGTCCAAACTCAACTACCGCATTCATACCGATGCCATCAAGCTGCATCTTATTCCGGATGAAGTGACCGCCGCCCAGGCCGCTGTCACCTATGCCAATGAAGCCGATCTGCTGAATGTGGCCCTGTTCGGCAAAACTGCCCGGGAATGGCGTGACATAAACCTTCAGGCTGACGGCAATATGCGTGACCACGCGACAATCGAACAGCTTCTGGTGCTGGCCAATATCGAGAGCATGAATGCGGAGCTGATTCACATGGGGCTGCCGCAGGGCGAACGGCTCCGGCGTTTGAACGAAATCGCCATCCGCCAGATGCAGGTGCTGACTTCAGCGGCGGCGGTTAAACAGCTGAAGTGAGACGGATGTATAATGACCGACCATCTCGACAAAGCAAAGCGCTCATGGAATATGAGCCGGATTCGCGGAAAAGATACAAAGCCTGAAATTGTCGTCAGGAAGATGCTGCATGCTGCAGGTTTCCGGTATCGTCTCCATGTGAAGGACCTGCCCGGAAAGCCGGATATTGTTCTGCCGAAATGGATTTTTTGGAATTTTTGGAGTCAATATGAGAGTTGTTACCGCCAGCCCAATAAAATTGAGGTTTGAAGTATGATCCAACAAGATTTTGGAGGCAATTCGGGGGACGCAATACCGATTAATGCTTCTTCGGTCGGCCAGGCGTGCCTTTGCCCAGATCGCGGCCTGTCATGTTTTCAACTTTGGTAATGAACGACTCATCTCCAGCTGGACGCCCTGTTTGCGTTGCCATCCGGAGCCGTTCAACCTCTCCGGCCTTTCCACCGGCAAGAAACTCCTCCCATTCTATTATCATACCTGATAATGTCCTGTCCC
>JANXZX010000035.1 GCA_025355325.1 Geobacteraceae bacterium | reverse complement strand
CTCTGCTGCGCAATCGTTGCAGTTCCGTGTCTAACACACGCATGCGGTCGAAGGTGTTCAACGTAAGTTGATACCAGGGGAACTGCATGCTTCCTGCCGTACTCTGGTACGTAACCTTCTCATCAACGAACTCCCCGTTTAGTACGTGAAGAGCACCAACCTTGCCGTCCTCTTCTACAAAATCGACTCGACTATTCAATAGTCTGGTGATCCGCCTGCTCTGCCTGAATGCACGCACTGAGCGCCGTAACATGCGCTCGTACTTGTCGGCAATGTCATCGGGACAGAGTTCATCTGCAACAAGTTCATCGGATGCTTCTGCTTCTTTTACAGGCTCCATGCTTTCCAGTTGCGACTCGGGAACTTGTGCTAATCGCAACGAGTTTCTCAGCAATACCGTACCAAGCGCCATGAGCGAACGGGGACGTTCGAGTAAGCACGGCTCTATATCATTGCGCTGGCACAGTACCTTAAACCCGCTAGAAAGCAGCTCTTCTGCAATCTCGTCGAAGAATATATTTTTGTCAAATTTGTCTTGCCGCAAGGAGTTCAACAGACGCACAAAGGAGTCCATCACCAGTTCGGAGCGAAATGGACCCAACGCCGCGTCTTCGTTAACTTCACAGTTCGACGTTTGGAAATCTTCCGAATAAAAGACGAGATCGCGATCCTGCAGTTTCAACAGAATATTGTATGGCGGCGACAGTCTCTTTATTTCTTCAACTTCCAGTAGACAAGCCTCCAAAACCGTGTTGCAGACGGTGACATGAATATCCAAAACGCGCGTAAGCATTTCGAGCTTAAACGAGTCTTTGTGCTTGCGCCCACGAAAGTAGCTGTTAACGCGAGAATGCAGCGACGTAGCCTTACCCACGTAAAGCACATCGCCATTACCGGCAATCATTTTGTAAATACCTGGCTTGTTTGGCAAAGCCAATCTGATCTCCGGCTTCAGTGGATACTCATATTTAGTACGCTTGGCCGGTTTCGTCTCCTGGAGCCATGTTCGAAGCTGCTGCAGAGTTTCGATACCCACCGAGATCAGAGACTGACAGAGATGCCGCATTTTTATGGCTCTGCAAAGATTATGTCAACGGTTCCAATGTATGCAACAGGTGGTAATCCATAAAATATTATTTTCTGTGCAAGGAGGATTTCGTTCATGAGTAATAAACTTAGACTGTTATCTGGCATCATCACATTTTGCGTTTTCCAATTGGTTGCTGCCGGCACATCCTACGCCGTGCCGGCCTTCAGCCGGGCCAACAAGGTCGAGTGCACCACCTGCCACACCATAGCCCCGGAACTGAACGAATATGGCGAAGCATTCCTCAAAAATTCGTATGTGTATGTCGGCAAGGGCGCCAAAACTGCCAAAAAGGCTGCAGCAGCCCCGGCACCGTCGGTAGTGGCAAAAAAAGATGCCCCGGGCGGTGATGCGCCAGCTATCAGGGGTGAGGGCGATGCAGCTAAACTCAGCAGGTTGAAAGCCGGAGCCATGGGCGGCGACGCTGCCCCCCAGAATGCTGCGACAGCGCCTGCTGCAGTAGCGGCTGAACCGGAAGAAACTCAGGCCGAAGGAATGAAGCTGGCCGGCATCCCGGAACAGCTGCCGATCTCTTTTACCGGCTCGATCAACTATTTGACCGGTGACAGGAGAAACATGGGCACCGGTGGCAACGACGTTGATTTTGCCGCTCGCTCGTTCAAACTTCACGCCGCAGGCAACTTCCGCGACAAGGTCGGTTTCTTTGCCACCTATGTGGCCTACAGTGAGCAGGAGACCGGCGGGAATACCAGCGTAACACCCTCCAACAACAAGACCGACATAAATGAATTCTTCCTGCAATGGCGTCATGCGCTGGACAGTTCGGTCAATGTTAAAATCGGACGTTTCCAGCCGAAACTGGGCCTGTGGAAGACCAACAACAAACTCTCCGTGACCAACAATTACATCCCATACACCTATACCGTGGGCAACAATTCTGTTTACAGAGTTGAACAGACTCAAGACGCCATCGAGCTGAACAGTGTGCTGGCCAAGCGTTTCTTCGGTGCGGTCGGCATCGTCAACCGCAAGGGCCAGAATCAGAAGGAGGGTTATGGCCATATCTCCTATAAATTCGGCGGAGTCGACTACCTTGGTAACGAACCGAATGTTGATCTGGATAAGGAAGAGAACATTCTTGACTTCCTGACCCTGACCACCGGAGCTTACGGTTACTTTGGCCAGAACGGCAACAGTAACAGTACTAATCCGAGAAACACATACTACCGTGCCGGTCTGGACAGCGAGGTACTGTACAAGATTTACCGCCTGCGCCTGCTCGCAAACTATGGCGATGACGATAACGTACTTCTCAATGTCAATCCCTGGACCACGGTCATCTCCAAGGCCGCCACAGTTGAAGGGGAAGTCACCCTGCTGGTCAACCTGATCACTGCCGCCCGCTTCGAATATCTGCAGCAGGAAAGTGCAAACCCGGCATTCAAGAACCTTTATCTGCGCCGCTATGTGGCGACACTCGGTTTTACTCCCCTGGAGAATCTCAAACTGTCAACGGAGTTCAAGTATGAGATCGCACAGACCGGTATCAACCGGATCGGCACACTGGGCGCCACCTTTAGTTTTTAGGAGCCTTGCAAAATAATTGCTGTATTCTCCAGCATTACGTGACGCGGCGGTTATTTTCGTCAATCGGTGTAAATAATTTTTCCTGGCACACTCTGGTCTTTCAGAAATACTGTGCTATAAGAGTAGAAACGAATCGCATCAAGGAGTCTTTATGAAAAGAATATTCCTGTTGAGCGCACTCATCACACTGGCTATAGCCGCCGTTGCTGATGCACGTGTCAAAGTCAAGGGTCGCGGGGCTAACATGAATTTCGACGCCGCAAGCATACCAGCTCAATATCAGGCGTCGTTTGAAATGATGTCCAAGAAATGTATCAAATGTCATGCGATGGAGAGAACGGTTGTGGCTGTTCAAACCGGTAGAGCCCCGATCACCGGCCAGATTTTTGACCGGCAGGCCATCAAGGCCTATGGAATCAAAATGCTGCGCAAACCCAATTCCGACATGAGCAAGCAGGAGATCAGAGAGGTCGTTATTCTGTTGAATTACATCATGGAAGAGAACACCAAGTAATTCCCAAGCCGCACAAGCTGCCAAGAACAAAAAAAACAGCCCGTTATCGGGCTGCTTTTTTTTATCCAAGCGTGTTGTGTTCTTATTGATTCCAGACCGGTGCCGGTCACTTCTCTTTGAAGAAGTATTGTTTTATTCTGCAGTTATTTGAAATTCACCCGTACACCATTTTCTGTCGTAACAATCTCATACCCGGGGAAAGCCGATTTGGTCGTATCCAGAACTATACGGACAAAACCGGGGGTCGTGCCGATGCGCACCGTTGAGACACCGAATCTCTTGACCTGAATCAGCTTCACACCCACGCTACTCGTACCGGGTATCTCGATCGACAGTCGTTGCGGCTTGGCTAATCGGAGCTGTTTAAATGACGCGACAGGAGCGCTTGTCTGTACTTCTATAAAAGACGCTCCGACAATGATGCCCTTAACGACCACCATGGATGGTGACACCTGGGCTGCTGTT
>JANXZX010000011.1 GCA_025355325.1 Geobacteraceae bacterium | reverse complement strand
TCGCCGACCCCCGCCACGCGGGCCGGAACGGCGTTCATGATGACGCTGCTCGGGTAACTCGCCTTCCCACCCGGAACGTAGATGCCGACCCGCGACAGCGGCGTAACCTTCTGTCCCAGCATGATGTCCGGTTCTTCGGTGGAGATCCAGGTCTGCTGCTTCTGCTTTTCGTGAAAACGGGCCACCCGTTCGACAGCCAGTTTAAGAGCGGTCACCTCTTCAGCGGATACGGCGGCAAAGGCTGCTTCGATCTCCGCCCCGGTGACCTCCAATTCCTGAACCGATGCCGCTTCCAGCCGGTCGAAACGGCGGGTCAATTCAAGCACCGCGGCGTCGCCGCGCTGACGGACAGCGGCAATAATATCAAGAACAACCTGCTCAACTTCGCGGCCGGTCTCTTCGCCACGTGAAAGAATGGCGTCGAATTTTTGTGCAAAACCGGAATCATTAATATCGAGAAAAAGCATATTCTTCCTTGCTCAGTTAGATTGGAGTACCCGCTCCAATCCCTGTATTATCTGTGAAATGCGGGCGTTTTTCGTTTTAAGACTCGCCCGGTTGACTATCAGGCGCGTGGTGATTTCAGCGATGGTTTCAACTTCGACCAGTCCGTTCTGTCGCATCGTTTCGCCGGTTGAAACCAGGTCAACGATGCGGTCCGAGAGGCCGACCAGCGGCGCAAGCTCGATTGATCCGTACAGTTTTATGATTTCAACCTGCACACCCTTGGCGGCAAAATAGTTTTCTGTTACGTGCGGGTACTTGGTGGCGATGCGGATGTGTGACCAGCAGGAGGGGTCGTCAACCTTGGCCAGATTGGCCGGCTCGGCAACCATCATGCGGCAGTAGCCGAATTTAAGGTCAAGCGGCTCATAGACATCCTTGCACTGCTCCATCAGCGTATCCTTGCCGACGATGCCGAGATCGGCGCTGCCGTATTCCACATAGGTCGGCACATCGGTTGCCCGTACAATCATATAGCGTATCTTCTGTTCCTGATTTTCAAAGATCAGCTTGCGGGAATCGGACAGCAGTTCGCGGCAGTCGATGCCGATCTGGCCGAACAGTTCGACCGATTCTTCCAGAATGCGTCCCTTCGGGATCGCTATCGTTATCCAGTTGTTCATTCTTTAACCCTTTGGATATCCGCCCCTAGTGCGGCAAATTTTTTCTCGATCGATTCATAGCCGCGATCCAGATGATAAATACGTGAAACCTCGGTCGTACCGTCGGCAGCCAGACCGGCCAGGATCAGCGAAGCGGAGGCTCGCAGGTCAGTGGCCATAACCGGAGCGCCGGACAGGGTTTTTACCCCCTTGGTCGTTGCGGTATTTCCCTCAACAGTGATATCAGCGCCAAAGCGCTGAAGTTCTGAAACGTGCATAAAGCGGTTTTCAAAGATGTTTTCCGAGATGACGCTGGCACCCTCAGCTACGCACATCATCGCCATGAACTGCGCCTGCATATCGGTTGGGAAACCGGGATAGGGACGAGTTTTAATGTTGACGCTTTTAACCCGTTTCGGCCCTTTAACCCGTACCACACCATCGCGACTGGTGATGTCAACGCCCGCATCCTGCATCTTGAACGCCAAGGCATCGAGATGCTCAAGTTTCATGCGGTGAATGCGGATATCCCCGCCGGTCATTGCCGCCGCGATCATGAACGTCCCGGCTTCAATCCGGTCCGGCATGACTTCGTAATTTGCTGCCGAAAGTTCGGTGACACCTTGAATTCTGATGGTATCGGTGCCGGCACCCTCGATCTTGGCTCCCATACGGTTCAGGTACAGTGCCAGATCGACTATTTCCGGTTCACGAGCGGCATTCTCCAGTACGGTTTCACCTTTGGCGGTTGCAGCGGCCATCATCAGATGTTCGGTACCGCCGACGGTTGAAATATCGAAGTTGATGCGGGCGCCTTTCAGGCGGCGGCACTTTGCTTCGACGTAGCCGTGTTCGAGTGTTATTTCAGCGCCAAGCGCCTGTAATCCTTTCAGGTGCAGGTTGATCGGACGCGCTCCGATGGCGCACCCTCCCGGCAGCGATACCCGTGCTTTGCCAAAGCGGGCCAGCAGCGGGCCGAGTACCAGAACCGAAGCGCGCATGGTCTTGACCAGATCGTACGTTGCCTCATGGCTGTTGATATTTGTCGTATCTATTTTAACGATGTTGCCGTTGCCCTCGACCCGTGCGCCAAGCGAATCCAGAACCTTGATGGTGGTGTTGATGTCGCGTAGAAACGGCACGTTGCTGATCTGGTTGATTCCGGGGGCCAGAATTGTTGCGACAAAAATGGGGAGTGAGGCGTTCTTCGAGCCGCTGACGGTCACGTCACCCTTTAGTTTTTTTCCACCCTTGATGATGAGTTTATCCAATGTAAGTGCTCCTCTGTATATCGACTAAATTAAATATACTACTGTATGGCCAAGCTCTTGTCCAAAGAAAAGTTAGGTGAAGCGTACAGCACACCGTCCCGTGGAAATTGTCGTGGCAAGCTAAATATGATGTAACTAACTCTCTGAAATTGTGGTATTGTCGCGACAGTAAACCGGAATATATACATCGAATGAACAGGTATGAAATATGAAGCTGCTCACCCTGAAAACCAAAGTAACGGTTCTCTTTCCTCTGTATGTAACGTTGATGCTGTTTGGCTTGCTGTTTTTGATACAGCATCTTCTGCAGGGGTATATCAAGGAATCCATTTCAAATCAGCAGTTTCAGATGGTTTCCAGCCTGGCAGACGATATTGATCAGCGGCTTGTTGAGGCGCACAAGCCGCTGCGTGCGCTTGCCAGTAAGATTACTCCCGGAATGATTTCCGATCCCGAGGAAGCTTTTGCCTTTTTGCTGGAACGAACGGAGGCAACCTGGCTCTTTGACAACGGGATGTTCCTGTTTGATGCCAAGGGGCATATGGTCGCCGAACTGCCGTTGGGAGTTTCTCGCACCGGAAAAGATTTTTTCTACCGTGACTATCTGAAAAATACTCTTGCCAGTAAGTTACCTTACACTTCCGACCCGTATATTTCTTCTCAAGCGCATCATCACCCTGCCATCATGTTGACCGTCCCGATTCTGGATTCAGATGGAAACGTGCTTGCCGTGCTTGGTGGCAGCATAGATCTGCTGAAGGACAATTTTATCGGTGACCTCACCCATCGCAAGATCGGAAAAACCGGCTATATGTTCCTTGTTGACAAAAGGACAATGATAATCCATCCCGATCAGGATCGGGTCATGAAGCAGGATTTTCCGCCCGGCGCTAACAAGCTGATGGATCGCGCCCTTGATGGTTTCGAAGGTACTGGTGAAACCGTCAATTCACGAGGTCTGAAAACCCTGGCAACCTTTAAGCGTCTGAAATCGAAAGGGTGGATCCTCGGGGCTAACTTTCCCCTGGAAGAAGCATACTTGCCGGTCAACCGGGTTCGGATCATTTTTTTAATTTCCCTGCCGTTTCTTTCATTGTCGATGTTCTGGTTTATGCGTCGCTATCTAAAGAAGCTGACTACTCCCGTTATTCAACTCACCAGTCATGTGGAAAATCTGGAGTCCAAGGAGGGTGACGAGCGTTTTTTTCCGGTTCTGGCTGAAGGAGAAATTGCGACGCTGGGGCATGCTTTTAACAAGCTTGTCCGGGAGACTGATCAGCAGAAAAAGCGTCTGGAGGAAGACCTCAATCGTCATGAACATGCCGATGCCCAGTTGCAGCGTCAGAATGAGTACCTGCAAGCATTGCACGAGACAACACTTGGACTGATTAAACGACTGGACGTGAACAGTGTCCTCCAGGCGATTGTCGCCCGTTCCGGTCGGTTGGTCGGCACGGAGCACTGCTTTCTCTATCTCGTAAACAGTTCCGGAACCGAATTAAACATGGTGTACCAGAGTGGCATTTATGACTCACTGGTTCACCACCCGATCAAACCGGGTGAGGGCGTCACTGGGCGTGTATGGGTTACGGGAGAACCATTGAGGGTTGACGACTACAATCTTTGGGAGGGGCGTCTGCCGGATTCGGATCGGAATATTCTGCATGCCATGGCCGGAGTGCCGCTTAAGGTAGGTGATAATGTCGTAGGGGTGCTTGGCTTGGCCATTGTCGGTAACGATGCGGTCTTTAATGACCAGCAGATTGAGGTGTTGGGACAGTTTGGCGAGCTGGCTTCACTGGCCCTTGAGAACGCCCGGCTCAACGAAGAGTCGCAGCGGGAGCTTGTCGAACGAAAACGGGCCGAGGAGCATCTGCGTAAGCTTTCTGTTGCAGTCGAGCAGAACCCGTCTTCAATTGTAATTACCGATACCTCCGGAATTATTGAATATGTTAATCCGCATTTTACCGTGCAGACCGGGTATAGCTCCGAGGAGGTCGTCGGACAAAATTCGGATATCCTTACAATCGGAGAAACCGATATCGAGGAAACCAGGCAGATGTGGGAAACCATTTCTGCCGGCGGTGAATGGCGCGGCGAATTTCACAGCCGCAAAAAGGATGGAGACCTTTACTGGGAGCAAGTGCTTATCGCTCCGATTCGTGATGAGGGCGGCACAATCAGCCACTATATTTCAATTAAAGAGGACGTTACCGAACGGAAACAGCTTGAGGTGCAACTTCGTCATTCCCAGAAGATGGATGCAGTTGGACAGCTGGCCGGCGGCATCGCACATGATTTCAACAATATTCTGACCGCTATTGTCGGATATGCCAGTATCATGCAGATCAACCTCCCTAACGACAGTCCTCTCAAAAGAACCGCCGAGCAGATTGCTACTACCGCTGAACGTGGTGCAAGTCTTACCCAGGGGCTGTTGGCCTTCAGTCGCAAGCAGCCGACAAATCTGGTTGTTGTCGATCTGAACGAAGTAGTTAATCGTGTGCATCAACTGCTACAGCGGCTGATTTGCGAAGATATCCATCTTGAGATAAACCTCGACCGCGATGGATTGCCGGTATTGGTTGACTGCGGCCAGATCGAGCAGGTGCTGATGAATCTGGCCACCAATGCCCGTGATGCTCTGCCGCGAGGCGGGTCGATAGTCATCACTACAGAAACGGTCACTCTCGACTCTGATTTCGTCATCGCCAGAGGTTTTGGCAAGCCGGGGAAATACGCCCTTCTGACATTTACCGACAACGGCGAAGGGATGGATGCTCAGACGGTCAAGCATATCTTTGAGCCGTTCTATAGCACTAAAGAGCTGGGCAAGGGGACCGGTCTGGGGCTTTCAATCGTCTATGGCATCATCAAGGAACATAACGGGTATATAGTCTGCCACAGTACAATCGGTCTCGGCACCATTTTCCAGATATATTTGAGCCTGCTGGATTCGGCCCCATATTTCGTCGGGGAAAAACAGCAGGAGGATTTGGAGAGTGTCCGGGGGAGAGGTTGTATCCTGCTGGCTGAGGATGATGAAACGATTCGTGCCGTTGCCAGGGAGGTTCTGGAGGAATTCGGCTATTCCGTGATTGAGGCGGTTGATGGCGAGGATGCCCTGAAAACGTTCCTTAAGCAGAAGGAACGCATTAACCTGGTGATCCTTGATGTTATTATGCCGAAAATGAATGGCCGTGAGGTATATGATGCGATACGCGGAGTTAACTCCGGTATGCCGATCCTGTTTTGTAGCGGATATACCGGGGATGTGGTCGGCGGTCAGGGAGGGTTGGAAGAGGGAATGAAGTATCTGTCCAAGCCATTCACCCCGAAAGAACTGCTGATGAAAATTCGCGAGGTGCTGAATAATGAACAATAGCATCGGTGGAAGAATCTTCGTGATCGATGATGACCGCTTTGTTCTGGAAAGCGTCACGACACTGCTGACCGAATTCGGGTTTTCGGTGCGGGCGTTTTCGAACGGTCAGGAAGCGGTCCGCCAGTTTGTTCTTGAGCCGGTTGATCTGGTGCTTACCGACATCAATATGCCAATCATGGATGGGCTTGAGCTGCTCGAAAAAATACGCTTTCTTGATCGGGAAACCCCGGTTGTCCTGATGACGGCCTATGCCGATCTGGATGTGGCGGTCAAGGCTATTCAAAAGGGTGCTTTTGATTTTATCATCAAACCCTATCGGCCGCCGGCGCTGGTACATACGGTTGAGAAAGGGGTTAATTTCAAGCGATTGACCCAGATCGAAAAAAACTACAAGACGGAATTGGAACGCACGGTGGCGCTCAGAACCGCTGAGCTTAATGACGCTCTGAGCGAGATCACCCATATGAGCCAGGAAATCATTGAACGACTGACGGCGGCGGCCGAGCTTCGTGATGAGGCCACCGGTTTTCATATATCCCGGATCGGTATGTATGCCAAGCGTCTGTCGCAGCATTTGGGAATGCCGGATGAGTTTGTAAATGATATTTCAGTTGCAAGTGCCATGCACGATGTCGGCAAAATCGGTATTCCCGATTCAGTGTTGCTGAAGCCAGGGCCTCTGACGGCTGAAGAATTTACGGTTATCAAGCAGCATACGACCATCGGTGAGCGAATTTTGCAGGGTTCTCCACACGGGATGATCAAGATGAGTGCCATAATCGCTGCAACGCATCACGAACGTTGGGATGGAACCGGCTATCCGAGGGGGCTGAAAGGTGAAGAGATCCCGATTGAAGGGCGGATTGTCATGTTGGTTGATCAGTATGATGCGCTGCGCAGCAGCCGGATTTACAAGCCGGCGGGTGAACATGCTGCAACCTGTGAAATTTTACTGAATGGAGATGGTCGAACCATGCCGGGACATTTTGACCCGAAGGTACTGGCGGCATTTAGCGAAATCAACGATGATTTTGCCCGGATTTACGAGAAAAGCTAGAAGTGGTGACGCTGCAATCATTCCGGTAAAGAACTGCCAATGCTGAAAAAACTTCCTTCTGAAATAAATAAACGCTCCGGACTTTGAATTACCAAGGTCGGAGCGTTTTATATGCAAAGATCAGCAAAAAGAATCAAGCGGCTTCGAGAAGTATTTCCGGACCCTCTGCTCTGTTTTTATTGATTGGCAACTGGTTGACTGCCAACGCCTCGAAGAAATGATTGAAGCGCTCCTCACCACATGAAAAATTCAGGAATTTAACTCCCATGCCGCACTTCTTTACCAGATGAAACATGTTGTGGGGAACTTTTTTCGCCCACATAACGCGGGCTTCTATCTCGATCATGCTGTTGTCCCCAGCTTCAAATGCGATTTTAATCTTAGTGTTAGGAGGGACGATGTTAGGAGTTTTGATGAACATCCCGGTGCGGGAAATATCCTCGCTAAAACCCACACGACTTGCCTCACTGGTTCCATACCGGATCGAAATGCGCTTCTTAAGTCTTTGGATGTCCCTTTTGTCTGACACTGTTTTTCTCCTGTTTCGCAATTTAAAATGTGATGAAGAAGGTTATTTGTAAATACTGCGTTGTATAATTTGATGTAGCAAATTATATGCCATTACTTAATAGTTATTAAATTAAGTAACATGCATCTTTAATTAAAAAAATACTCCGCTAAAATAAGTATTTATAGCTGTAAAATAGCTGGAAAACCATAATAAGTCAATAACCACTTTATGTAATAATTAAAATATTTAATTATTATATCTATATTTACAAGTGTGTTTTAGGTTTTGCTGGAATTGAAGCAGAAGTTTTCTGCGGTGCCAGATATGTCGTTTCCGGAATTGTCCTGAATATGGATTTTTAGGGGGAAGGGCAAAAAAGTGGAAGGTTCGGTCCGACGGTGGTGCCGTGACTATCGATCAAGATCCGCCAGGACAAAATCGACCGATCCTAAAATTGCCAGGAAGTCGGCAACCAGCCAGCCGCGGCTCATGACCGGCAGTGCCTGGATGTGGGGAAAACTGGGTGTTTTGATGCGGAGCCGGTAGGGGATTGCAAGGCTGTCCGAAACGGCAAAGTAGCCGTTTTCGCCTTTGTGGGCCTCAATAGCGCTTTAATTTTAACAGTTTAGAGGCGATATGTCGATCAAGGCTACTTAGAAGGTTGGTTCACTAAGCTGAAGACGCCCGCCACGCTTTTACCTCAAGCGGTCTCAAACCGAATCGAAGAGCATTCCCTTCGTAAAGGTTTTCAAGCTCCTCAAGCACCATCTCGACAAAACGATCACGATCAGTTTCTGTAACTGCCGCTGGAACAGCTTCGCTTACGGTTTCCTTTGTCGCTGGCTTCTGAAAGGTCACAATTGTTTTCATTGTTAAAGTCAGTTCTTTCCGATAGCGCAGCCGAAACGAATCAGGCGGCACCAGTTGCCGTTGTACAGCCAGATATTGCTGGCACGACCTCTCGTAAGCCCAGACAAAAACATCCCGCAGCAGTTCGATCCTTCGCAGTTCATAGACACCAAGCATTGCATCGGTGTAAGCACGTACCGGTACATCAATAAAAGAGAGCGGACAGAGATTGTGCCTGATAAGTGAAATATTAGCCGCCAGGCGTGATGTGCGCTTGTTTACATCCTCAAACGGTTGCAGATAAGGCAGATGAACCATGATGAAAAATGCTTGTTCAAACGGATCAACAATCTCTGTCGCCATGTCGAGAATAACCGAAAAAAGTTCATCAAGTCTCTGAGGCATGGCAATCGGCAGATAGACGCTCCCGCCAATCTCAACCAGTCGCTCGCGTATTCGACCGTAGGCTCTTGGGTCAATCATCAGGCCATCTGAAAGAAGTGCGTGAAGATTAAGGATGCTGGTTCGTTCAAAACCAATTTGCCCTGCCTCGCTTACAAGAAGTTCTATTGCTGCTTTGTGGTTAAGGATCATCTGGGTTTCAACAGAATCTTTGCCATCCGCTGCCTGACCGAATTCAATCAGCCTTTCAGTATCAAGACGACTGTAAGTGTTCCCTTCCAATTGCGAGGAAGCCCAGGAAAGATCAATCAACAACCTGTTCAGGATGTCTCGGGCAAAAGTTCCGGCGGGAAGTGCTTGGTCTTCAGGAGTGCCAATCTTGCGAAGCTGGCTGCGAAGATTTTCTGAAAGATAAAAGGTCTGGTTCGGGTGATAGGCTGCGAGAAATTCAGGATCGTATCCAACCGGTGTACGCATTTGGCGAGGCTGCCGGACATGGTTCCGTATTTCTGCTCCTTCAGGAGAAACCGGAATATATGCTTCTATTGTGACATCTGGCTTAATATCCGGCAACGTCAGATTTAGTGAAAATGAAGGAAGCTTATACTGCACAGCCTTACCGGTGCCCTCTTTTACCAGACGACCTGTCGCAACAAGTTGTGCCAGTCGTCGCTGCAAGGTGCGCTGGCCCAGTTCAATATCCGGCAAAGCCATCAGCGTATCTATCCTGACGCCATCCTTATAACGGCTGACGACACTAACAATTGAATCCAGTTCTTCTGCAGAAATTTGTTTTGGCATGGAAATGTCTCTATATGGTTAGGGCGATAATTATGTGCCACTTTAAGTGGCGCGAAAACATTATCGCGACATTTAAAGTGTCGTGCAAGCTATTTTTAGTGACATAAAAACAAAAAACCGTCAGATAAGGTACTTCTGAACAGAGGCACATGGTCAGGTTTCCAGGATGATATTAGTCTGACTATCGATCAAGATCTGCAAGAACAAAATCCACCGAACCTAAAATTGCCAGGAAGTCGGCAACCAGCCAGCCGCGGCTCATGACCGGCAGTGCCTGGATGTGGGGAAAACTGGGTGTTTTGATGCGGAGCCGGTAGGGAATTGCCAGACCGTCAGAAACGGCAAAGTAACCGTTTTCGCCTTTAGGCGCCTCAATGGCGCTGTAATTTTCTCCGCATGGTGGTGACATGCCACGGGTGCTGTTGACGAAGTGATGGATCAGTGACTCGATATTCTGCAGAGCATCCTGCTTTTGCGGGAGAACATAGCGATAATCGTCGGTCATGAAGCGCCCCCCCGGCATCTCGCGCATGGCCTGTTCAACAATTCTGAGCGACTGCCTGATTTCCTGCATCCGCACCTGATAGCGTGCCCAGCAGTCGCCACCATCTGCTGTCGGCACCTCAAAATCAAACCTGTCATACCCGCCGTACGGTATCTTTCGGCGCAAATCCCACTCGAAACCGCATGCACGCAGGTTCGGGCCCGACAGTCCCCACTCCTGTGCCTCTGACAACGAAATTGCCCCTACACCAATCAATCGTTTTCGAAAGATCGGGTTGCCGTTTATCAGTTGCTCATACTCTTTCAAGCGGGGAGGCAGCCATTCGAGCAGCGCTCGCACCGGTTCCTGCCAGCCGTCCGGCAGGTCTTCGGCGACGCCGCCGATACGGAACCAGGCGGGATGCATCCTGCCGCCGGTAATCATCTCAACGATATCAAAAATCTTTTCCCGGTCGGTGAACGTGTAGAAAACCGGTGTCATGGCGCCGACATCGGCGGTGAACGTGCCGAGCCAGACGAGGTGGCTGGCGATGCGGAACAGTTCAGACAGCATGACGCGGATATACATGGCCCGTTCCGGAACGGTGATGCCGCACAGTCGCTCGACCGAATTGACATAAGCCAGGTTGTTCTGCACACCGGCCAGATAGTCGATGCGGTCGGTGTAGGGAATGAACTGGTTCCAGTGCTGCCGCTCGGCAATTTTCTCGGCGCCGCGGTGGTGGTAGCCGATATCGAAATCGATATCGCGGATCTCTTCACCATCCAGCTTGAGGATGCAGCGAATGATGCCGTGGGTGCCGGGATGCTGCGGCCCCAGATTAAGGATCATCTCCCCCTCATCGACCCGTTCAAAGAAATCGGAAGCGGGAAGTGGCGCGTGGCGGCGGGCATCCTCAAGGGTGTACGGCTTCATTTCGGTTGCCCGGAACGGGTGGCTCTTGCGGAGCGGGTAACCTTCCCAATCATGCGGCATCAGAATACGGCGCAGGTTCGGGTGTCCGCTGAAGCTGATGCCGTACATGTCGTACGCTTCCCGCTCATACCAGTTTGCAGCGGGAAAAATCGGGGTGATCGAAGGGATTTCGGGAGTATCGCCACTCAACTCTGTTTTAATCCGGATGTAACCGGGCTGATCAAACGAAAGCAGATGATAGTTGAGGGTGAAATCCTGATAGCTGCTTCGCTCCCGGCGGCAGGAATCATCGACAGCGGCAATATCCTCAAGGCGCTTGAATGATGCACCGGAGCGGTTTTTTAAGTGATTCAGCAGCGCGGAAACCTGTGCCGCTGGAGTCAGTAGCGTCAGCACGTCGGTGGCAGCCGGGTCCACGGTGACCTGTCCTTCAAAAAGCTGCGCAATTTCCTCCGTCACACCGAAATCCGGGAAGTCGTGACGCGGCGCCGGTGGGCGCCAGAGCTCGTCAGAACGGGGTTGAAATGCCGTGGGATGCCCCGCTGCTGCGCCCCGGATGCTGGTCGCCTCCATCCCCGGTCCACGGGTGTCGTTGGATTTTGTCTCGCCGGGGACCAACACCGGTACCGTCGTGCCCTGCCAGCCCCCCTGCATGTGCAGTACCGGCCGGGCCGGGCGCTCTCCGGTTTTGATCTTCTCCTGGAGCAGCATCAGCCCCTGTAGAAATGCTTCAGGCCGGGGCGGACAGCCGGGCACATACACATCCACCGGCAGAATCTGGTTGACCCCCTGCACGACACTGTACACGTCATACATGCCGCCTGAATTGGCACAGCTTCCCATTGCCATAACCCAGCGCGGCTCGGCCATCTGCTCGTAGAGATGCAGAATCGAGGGGGCCATCTTGACAAAAGGGGTACCGGCGATCACCATCAGGTCTGCTTCGCGCGGGGTGCCGCGCAGCACTTCCGCCCCGAAGCGCGATACGTCGTAGCGCGAGGTGAATGAAGTCATCATTTCGACAAAGCAGCAGGAAAGGCCGAAGAACATCGGCCAGAGCGAGTTGGCGCGCCCCCAGTTGATGAGGTCATCCAGGCGGGTCAGGATTACATTTTGCGGAATTTCGTTATCCACGCTTCGGACCTCCTTCACTTGAAGGGCCCCAGTTTAAGCCTCCTTTTAACCACAGCCAGACAAGGCCGGCAAACAGAATAGTGATGAAAACGGTAATCTGCACGAGCCCGGCAATCCCCAGAAGATCCCAGGCGACCGCCCAGGTGAAGATGAAGGCGGCTTCAACGTCAAAAACAATGAAAAAAATAGCAACCAGATAGAAGGGTACCGGCCAGGCCAAACGGGCAGAACCGCTGGGAGCGACTCCTGATTCATAGGGCATCCCCTTGGCGCGGGAGGTGCGTTTGTCGCCCAGCCACCATGCCGCCAGCAGCAGTACGCCGATCAGGGCAACAGAGATAATCGCATAGACCGCTATGTGGTAGAATGCCGGTGAAATCATGGTGGAACTATACCAGATGTCGTGCGTATGTAAAAGCGCCGAGTAACGTTTTGGAAAGGCTTTTTCACCGCAGAGGTCGCAGAGGAACGCAGGGGAAAGGCGGGACACATTTTTCTGTATAGCTCTGAAACTAATTAACCTAAAACGGCTATTCTCACACAAAGCCACGAAGACCACTAAGAAAAACGAAGGCTTGTGTCATTGTTTGAGACACCCTTTTGGTGAATGCCCCAGGTACTTCAAAGCCTGATTTCTTTGTGTTCTTCGTGCCTCCGTGTGAGTTAACTGGTTTTTCCAGGATTAAGACTTTGAATTTGTCTTTCTCCGCGAACTCTGCGTCCTCTGCGGTGAATGATTTGCACCCTCTTGACGTACTATTTTTGATATGCTATCAATTGATATAGTATGTCAAATAATCGTATGTACAGAGGTGCTCCATGCAACCGCTGACTGACCGGCAGAGACAGGTACTGGACTTCATTGCCGGTTCTCTTGACCGTAACGGCTGTCCGCCGACGCTGCGGGAAATTTCCGATCATATCTCTACCAAAGGCACCGCCACCGCCATGGCCCATCTTGAGGCATTGGAGCGCAAAGGCTATATTCAAAGGCGCTCGGGCTCCAGAGGTATTGCGCTCCCCCACAGAACCACCGTTCCGGCGGCTGTCCCGATCATCGGAACCGTCAGGGCCGGTCAACCGGAGACGGCTATGGAGGATATTCAGGGGTATTGCACTCTTGACCCTTCCTGGCTCAGGGGAACTGACTGTTATCTCCTGAAGGTTAAGGGGGACAGCATGATCGAAGCCCACATCTGTGATGGTGACTATGCGCTCATCCGGCCGCAGTCGACTGCCGAGAACGGCGAGATCGTTGTTGTACTGATAGACGGTGAAGCTACGTTAAAGCGGTTCTATCGTGAGTCGGGGCAGATCAGGCTTCAGCCGGAAAACACAACGATGGCGCCGATCATAATCAGAGACGGCGAGGCTGATACGGTTATCGCGGGGAAACTTCTGCGGACGATCAGAAGTTATGAGTAATGGTCGGCATCCCCGTTCGCATAGCGGTTGTCTTTGAGCCCGACAAGAAAGCAAGACCGGTCTGGTTTGAATTGAACCGTCAGAAACACGTGATCACGGAAACAACCTATCACTGGCGGGACAAGGTGGGTGACACGGCGCTGCTCCACTACGCAGTGACCGCTGATGGCACGCTCTATGAGCTGGTTTTTAATGCGCTTGATCAGAGTTGGACGGTGCATAGGCATGAAATGGCATAGCAAGCGACGTGTTTTTTTTTACGGTTATTTTTTCTACTAACACGGAAGTGGGGATGATATGATGCGCAACAGATTTCTGCGGAGTGGAGAATCAATGAATAGACAGCCGTCAGGGGAGAGGTGACGATATGGCAAGCAGGGATGAAACCTTGGAAATTCTGCGCCGGTATAAGAGTGACTTGTCAGAACGTTACGGCATCACCGCGCTCGGTATCTTCGGGTCGGTTGCCCGTGGGCAGCAGCAGGCGACGAGTGATGTGGATGTGGTGGTAAAAATGCGGGACCCAAACCTGTTTGTTCTTGTGCATGTGAAAGAAGAACTGGAAGAAGCGCTGCATGAACACGTGGATATCGTCCATTACCGGGAACGGATGAACGCGTTTCTGAAGCGCCGCATCGATCAGGAGGCGGTCTATGTATGATGTTGAACTGGTCCGCGAAATTCTGCGGCAGATATTTGAAGCGGGGAAAAGGATTGAACGTCGCTTCTCTCTGGTACGGCATTCGGATGACTTTCTGGCTGGCGACGATGGGCTTGATCGTCTGGATGCCATCTGCATGATGCTGATTGCCATCGGAGAAAGTTTGAAAAACCTTGATAAACTGACTGATGGTGGACTGTTGGCACAATATCCTGACGTTGATTGGAAGGGCGCCAAAGGCGCTCGGGATATAATCTCACATCACTATTTTGATCTGAACGCCGAGGCGGTGTACGGCATTTGCCTGAACGATGTACCGGTTCTTACCGCAACGGTTGAACGTATGATTGTGGATCTTGATCCGAATTAAGCCACTGCTTGAAAATAACGGTAACCACCAGTTTTGCCCCACCTTTCTATGAATCGCACAATCCTCCACATCGACATGAACGCTTTCTTTGCCAGCGTTGAACAACAGGCCGATCCTGCCCTGCGGGGCAAGCCGATTGCTGTTGTCGGCAGCGGTCACCGTACGGTCATTACCACCAGTTCGTACGAGGCGAGGGCGAAGGGTGTCAAAACCGGCATGGCGCTCTGGGAAGGGAAGCGGGTCTGCCCGGAATTGATCGTCGTCATTGGCGATAACCGGAAATACACCTATACATCCACCAGGATCAACGAAATTTTCCGCGACTATACCCCGGAAGTCGAAGTGTTCAGCATCGACGAATCGTGGCTCGATGTCACCCATTCTCTTGGCATTTTTGGCAGTGCCGAGACTATCGCCTACCAGATCAAGGCCCGCATCAGGCACAGCTTCGGCATCACCTGTTCCATTGGCATCGCACCGAATAAACTTCTGGCAAAGCTGGCATCAGATCTTCATAAACCGGACGGGTTGACGGTGGTAAAACCGGAGGACGTCTCCCGGCTGCTTGAGCGCATGCCGGTTGGCGAGTTGTGCGGCATCGGTAAAAAGACGGCGTATCAGTTGAAAGTCATGAGCATCAACACCTGTGGTGAACTGGGGCGGTGCGATGAAGCACGGCTGACGCGGAAGTTCGGCATCATCGGTCCACGGCTTAAGGAAATGGGGCAGGGGATCGACCATTCTCCGGTGGTTCCGTTCGGTGCGGAAGAAGAGGTGAAGTCGGTCGGGCATAGCCGGACGCTTGAGCGTGATATTTCTGATCCGGGGGAGATACGGCGCTTTCTGCTGCAGCTCTCGGAGATGGTCGGCAGCAGGGCCCGGCGCTATGGGGTGTCCGGGAAGACGGTTCATCTGTACGTGAGGTATGCCGATTTCTTTTCATCCTGGGGAAAACAGACGTCGCTGAAGCGGTACATCAATCTGTCTGATGAGATCTATGCGACTGCACTCGGCATCCTGGAAACTGTCGAGTTGACTCAACCGGTGCGGCTTCTGGGGGTCAGTCTGAGCAATCTCAAACATCATGCGGAACAACTGCCGCTTTTCGAGGATGAACGGAAAAAGTTGTTTGCGACTCAGGCGATGGACAAGATCAATGCACGGTTCGGAAATATGGTGGTGACCTACGGGAGTCTGGTGCCGGACAGGGAGAAAGCCGGTTCGCACGTAATCCCGCCCAGTTGGCAGCCGGACGGGATCAAAAATCTGACCGTTACCTAGCTTTATGAAGATGTTTAGAGTATTCCCCTGATAGCCTCTCTGAGCACGGAAAG
>JANXZX010000192.1 GCA_025355325.1 Geobacteraceae bacterium | reverse complement strand
CAAAGGTCACGCCGCAGACAATGATAGCCGGCAGGACTTCAATGGTTTTTTTCCAGCCAACCATAATCATGATGACGTAAAACGGGATCACCACGGAAATGAACGGCAACTGTCGGCCTACCATGGTGGAAAGTTTCATCATGCCGTCGTCGCCATATCCCATAACCCCGGCCAGAGCCACAACCGGAATACCGATAGCGCCGAAAGCGACCGGTGCGGTATTGGCGATGAGGCAGACACCGGCTGCGTACAGCGGGCGAAAGCCGAGACCTACCAGCGTAGCACCGGCAATGGCAACGGGGGTGCCGAATCCGGCGGCGCCCTCAATGAAAGCACCGAAACAGAACGCAATCAGGAGTGCCTGGATTCGTCGGTCACCGGTTACTCCGGCAAGCGATGCCCGGATAATCTCGAACTGACCACCTTTTACGGTGATGTTGTAGAGAAACAGCGTCGTGATTACGATGTAAAAAACCGGGAAGAGGCCGAAGGCTGCGCCCTGCATAAATGCCAATCCTGCCAGTTTTGCCGGCATACCCCATACGCCGATTGCGATGGCAATTGCTGATGCAACAGCCAGAGGGCCTGCTTTGTGGGCCTTCATTTTCAGAACTGCAAGACAGACAAAAATGACAACGAGCGGGATGGCGGCAATAAGTGCCGATAAACCGAGGCTTCCTCCTGCGGGGGTGTACGTTTGAATCCAGGGCATGTTGTTTCTCCTTTCCTTCCGGGGGTGTGCTGATTTTAACAGTGGTTGAATGTCTGATAAATTACGGTATATTTTCTGTGCGCCTTCAAAAATAGAAACCAGTTTTGGTAACTTGTAATACCAATTTACTTATTTTGAAAATACTGTCAAGCTTTATTTTTATGTTATAAAAAAATCCTTGTTGACAAAGGGGTTAGATATGAAATAGGGTGACATGTAATGTGGTTATACAAATTGTAATTTCGGTTTAAAGGTTGCCTCTATAGGGTGCCTTTTACTGAAAACAGCAGGGTAGGTATAAAACAATTTTTCGGCAGTATGAAACATCGTCTAAAAAATTTGTTATAGAGGAGGCTCTTGCAAAAGTATTAAAATCAGTCCCCCCTCCCTTGACGGGAGGGGGTTAGGGGGTGGGTGAAGTTGCAACATGCTAATTTCATGGCAGTCTCCCCCCCCACCCTAACCCTCCCCCGCAAGGGGGGAGGGGACAAAATAGACTTTTGCAAGAAGCTTAGAGGAGACGCCATGATGTATGAACAATTCAAGTCCAGGGCAGAGGGTGTCAGTGCGGAAGTGCATCGATTTGAACGTAAGGACACGGCGCTCAATTTTATGATTGAGTTTTTGATGAAAGAGGGATTGGCCGATACTCCGCAAACGGCGGCACTGTGTGCAGAATGCGGGTTCCTTGACGAGCGTGACAGGGATGTATTGAAAAAATTATCCGGATTGAAGTTTGACGTCACCTGTGAAGCGGCCTCAAAGGCGCGTTTCGGTATAAGCCAGATGGATTGGGCGTTGGCGGACACCGGATCACTGGCGCAGAACTCCTCCGCGATTGAACAGCGCCTCGTATCATCACTCCCGACAATTCACATTGCTCTGGTGCCAACCAGCGGAATCCTGCCGGATATGCCGGCATTGCTGTCACGGGTGCATCCCAAAGAGTGCGCGTATCTTGCCATGATTACCGGGCCGAGCCGGACTGCGGACATCGAGCGTGTGCTGACTATCGGCGTGCATGGACCGGAGAGGCTCGTTATTATTTTTGTTGATGAATTTGGGGGTGGCAACTAATGGGAACTGAATTTAAGGAATCCATCCATAAAGCGATTAATAATGCCAATTTGACCGGAGCGCTCGCCAAGTTCTCCGAGGCCTACAAAGTCAACAGAGCTAAGGCGTATGAAGGAATCGACTTCGAAGAACTGCGGGGCAGGATTGCTGATTTGAAGTCGTATGCCGCATCCCACCTTGATGAACTCTCCGATCAGTTTCAGCAGAACGCCGAAGCGTGCGGCGCTACCGTGTTCAGGGCCACCGACCCGGAGAAGGTACGGGAATATATTCTTAAGGTTGCACAGGACAACAACGTTAAAACGGTGGTGAAGTCGAAATCGATGGCGACGGAAGAGATTCACCTGAATCAGTACCTGGAAAAAGCCGGTATTCAGGTCGGCGAAACCGACCTGGGTGAATGGATCATCCAGTTGGCCGGGCAGACTCCATCGCACATGGTTCTGCCGGCGATTCACATGACGAAAGAGGATGTGGCGGAGCTATTCAGCAAGGAAGTCAACGAACGGCTGACGACTGATATTCCCCGCCTGGTCAAGATTGCCCGCGAAAAGCTGCGCCCCAAATTTCTTGCCGCAGATATGGGGATTTCCGGGGGGAATATCGCCGTAGCGGAAACCGGCAGCATTGTCCTGATGACCAACGAGGGGAACGCCCGGCTGGTCACGTCACTCCCCAAAATTCACATCGCACTGGTCGGTATCGAAAAACTGATCGAAAAGTATGCCGATGTCACCACGATTTTAAAAGCACTGCCGCGCAGTGCCACCGCCCAGTTGCTGACCAGTTATGTTTCGATAATCACCGGTCCGACACCGAACCCTGATGGGACGATTAAAAATCTCCATATCATTCTGATGGATAACCGTCGGAGCGAGATGGCGGCGGACCCGAAATTCAAGCAGGCGCTCCAATGTATCCGCTGTGCCTCCTGCCTGAATGTCTGCCCGATTTTCCGGCTGGTGGGAGGGCATGTTTTCGGCAAGGTTTATACCGGCGGTATCGGCACAATACTGACCGCCTGGTTCGACGAGCTGAAAAAATCCGAAGATATTCAGGGGCTCTGCATTCAGTGCGGTGCCTGCAAGGATGTCTGTCCCGGCAAAATCGACATTCCCGATCTGATCATGGAAATCCGGCGGCGTCTGGTGCAGGAACAGGGTGTACCGCTGTTGCAGAAGGCAATCTATGCGGTGGTGAATAATCGCAAACTGTTCCACGGCATGCTGCGGGCCGCGTCGATTGCCGGTAAGCCGTTTACTACAGGAACATTCATACGCCATCTGCCGCTGTTTCTGGCCGACCTGACTGATGGCCGCAGTCTGCCTGCCATAGCCGCCGAGCCGTTCCGAGACCGTTTTGCTAAAATCAAACAGCCGAAAGGAAAGGAGAAGGTGGTCTTCTACGCCGGCTGCCTGATCGATTTTGCCTATCCTGAAATGGGGGAAGCAGTGGTCAAAGTTTTGAACAAAGCGGGAATTGAGGTGCTGTTTCCGGAGGAACAGACCTGCTGCGGCGCTCCGGCCCGCTACAGCGGCGCTTACGAAGTTGCGGAAACAAATGCCATCGACAATATCAAAGCGCTGTTGAGCGTGGATGCCACCTATGTGATTTCCGCCTGTCCGACCTGCACCGTGGCGCTGGCACATGAGTTCATCAGCACCTTTGAAAGCGTCGGACAGACCGGGTGGCTACCGAAGGCAAGAGAGCTGGCCGCCAAGACGATTGATTTCTCCGTGCTGGTCAAAAAGCTGGTGGACGAGGGGCGACTGACTCTGAAGGAGGGACAGAAGCTGGGTAAAGTCACCTATCACGATTCCTGCCACCTGAAGCGGACATTGAAAGTGTCGGAACAGCCGCGCGAACTCCTGCAACGTGCGGGGTATGAAGTGACTGAAATGTTCGAGTGCGATACCTGCTGCGGCATGGGCGGCTCATACTCGCTCAAACTGCCGGAAATTTCAGCGCCGATTCTGCAGCGTAAACTCAGAAACATTAAAGAGACCGGCGCTCCGGTCGTGGCGATGGATTGTCCCGGCTGCGTGATGCAGATCAGGGGAGGGATGGATCAGGATGGTGCGGCTATCAAGGTCAGGCATTCAGTTGAGCTGCTGGCGGAACAGCTGGATATTTAGAGTTTGTACTTGATATAGCAAAAAACTAAGGTATGCTTGAACCCATGATAACTACAACTACTCTCGACAATGGCGTGCGCATCGTCAGCCAGCACATCGGCTACATGCACACCGTAACAACCGGTATCTGGGTGGCTAACGGCACCCGTCACGAAGCATACGAAGACAACGGTGTTGCTCATTTTATTGAGCATATGCTGTTCAAAGGCACCAAGCGTCGCAACGCGCATCAGATCACCCGCGAGATCGACTCGATGGGGGGGATACTGAACGCTTTTACCGGGCATGAATATGTCTGTTATTACGCTAAGGTGCTGGCAAAATTCCTGCCCGGCGCCGCTGATCTGCTGGCTGATATTTTTCTGAATTCCACCTTTCCGCAAGATGAAATCGAGCGGGAGCGCAAGGTCGTTCTTCAGGAAATCAAAATGCGCGATGATTCACCGGATGAGTTTATCCACGACCGCTTTCATCAAAACTTCTGGCGCGGGCAGATGCTCGGCATGCCGGTTCTGGGAAATGAAGAGACGATTACCGCGTTGTCGCGTCAGGCGATACTGGCGCACAAGAGCAGCCGCTATCGGCCTCAGGATATCATCATAGCCGCAGCGGGCAACGTGCTGCACGATCAGCTCGTTGCCATTATCGCCCCGCTGTTTTCCGGACTGTCATCACAATGGCAGCCAGTGCTGTCTGACGCCTTTCCTGCTGCTGCAAAAGAAGTGTGTCTTATCGAACGGGAGATGGAGCAGACATTGGTATGCCTTGGAACCCGTTCGCTCCGCTTTGATCATCCGGATCGCTATGCCCTGTTCATATTGACTACGATTCTCGGCGGAGGGATGAGTTCCCGCCTGTTCCAGGAAATCCGCGAGAAGAAGGGGCTGGCATACTCGGTTTACTCCTACATTATTTCCCATGCAGATTCCGGGGCGCTGGTCGTGTATGCCGGGACTGAAAAGGGGCATTGCTGTGAAGTGATCGATATCGCACAGCGGGAGTTGTCGCGACTGGTGTCAGAAGAAGTTCCGCAGGACGAACTCGATGCGGCGCGGGAGCAGTTAAAGGGTAAAACACTGATGTCGCTTGAGAGCAGCGACAGCCTGATGACCAGGCTGGCGAAGAACGAGATCTACCTGCAAAAACAGCAGTCAATCGAGGATGTGATTGAACATTACGACATGGTCACCGGCGCAGACATTCAGAGGGTCTCGCAGGAACTGATCCGGAGTGAATACCTGCATCTGGAGGTAATGGGGCAGGTTACTGATCTTGGGTTGTCTGAGGAGATGTTGAAGGTTTAACGGTTAATGTGGGCCGTTAGTTTGTTTGTAATTTCATAATCGAAATTATGTCCCCATAATAATTAACATGCCGATTATTCAAACAAATCGGAGTGCGTTCCAGCCCTAACAAACACAATCAAGCCGTGCTTTGCGCTGTCATCGAGCTTGTACGCCAGTAAAAAGTCACCACCTATAAGGCACTCCCGATGCCCTTTCCAATCGCCACTCAATGGATGATCAAGCCACTCAGGTCCCAGCGGGTTATCGTTAGCGATCAGCAGCAACATCGCTTCTTTGAGCCGGTTCATGTCATATCTACCGGCCCGGGACAACCTCTCCCAATCCTTCAGGAAGGACTTTGTATAGTCTGCTGCTCGCGGCAGCGGAGCGCGCTTACTTGCGGCTGTTTTTTTCGAGATCATCGAATAGCTCGGAAGCTTTGTTGAAACGACCGCGACGTTCGCTCACAATTTCGTCGGCTTCGTTCATCGCGGTGCGAGTCTCTGCATTCGGCACCTTAAGCATGAATGGCATTTGCTTGTCGGCGACTACTCGCATCAAAAACACGCGCACGGCGTCAGAGACGGACAGCCCCATCGAGGCAAGCGTTTCGGTAGCCTGCTCCTTAATTTGTTGGTCTACACGGACGTGAACCATTGCAGTGGTACTCATAGAGGCCTCCTTCTAGTTGAGATACATTGTATCTCACTTGTTTGCTGCAAGCAAGGTGATTTTCAGCTTCAATGCCACCATAAAGTCAGGCTGCTTGTGCTTGTGTAGTCACACATATAAATAAATGTATGATATGCCGAAATCATGCTTGACCTGTTTCGGTAATGAATGGTAGAGTGCCGTCACTACATACACCCCCTTTTAATTTAGTCCGAGAGACTAGCAAAGGCGACACAATGAACAACAATACACTTATACCAGAAGGGTCTTGCCGCGATGCGCGGGGAGGCTCTTTTTTTATGTCCGGGGAGGTATTATATGGCTGCTGAACAGACCGTACTGATGGATGGCGCAGGGATCAAGCGGGCTTTGACACGCATTGCTCACGAAATTCTTGAACGTAACAAAGGAGTTGCCGATATTGTGCTGATCGGTATCCGTTCGGGTGGCGTATTTCTGGCTGACGGCATTGCCCGGCAGATCTGCGTCATTGAGGGGGGCTCTGTTCCGGTGGGGGCGGTTGATATCACCCTCTATCGTGATGACTGCTCCGGTCAGCTGCCGCATCACCCGGTCGGCAAGACCGATATTCCATTTTCACTCGAAGCGAAGAAAGTCATTCTGGTTGATGACGTTTTGTACACCGGCCGCACTATCCGTGCCGCCATGGACGCGCTGATGGATTTCGGTCGCCCCCAGTCTATTCAACTGGCGGTGCTGATTGATCGCGGCCATCGTGAGCTGCCGATTCGCGCTGATTTTGTAGGGCGCAATGTTCCAACCAGCTTGAAAGAGAATGTTCAGGTAGTTTTCGACGGATCAAACCAGCCGACTGAGGTGGTACTCGAAAAATAGGGGAGGGTTAACAGAAATGGCCGAGTTCAAGCACAAACACATTATTGCCCTGCGTGACCTGTCGAAGGAGGATATCGAACTGTTGATATCGACCGCCGAGAGCATGCGGGAAATCAACAGCCGCGACATCAAGAAGGTGCCGACGCTGCGCGGCAAGACGATCATCAACCTGTTTTATGAAGCGTCAACCCGTACCCGCACTTCTTTCGAGATTGCCGGCAAGCGGCTTTCGGCCGACACCGTCAATATCACCCCTTCGAGCAGTTCTGCCACCAAGGGTGAAACCCTGGCTGATACCGCTCTGAACCTGTTGGCGATGAAGCCTGACATCATCGTCATGCGCCATGCAGTTTCCGGTTCGCACTATTTTCTTGCGAACAAGATCAACTGCTCGATCATCAACGCCGGTGACGGTGCGCATGAACATCCGTCGCAGGGTTTATTGGACATGCTGACGATGAAGGATCGCTTCGGGCGACTGGACGGCCTGAAGGTGGCGATTGTCGGAGACATCACGCACAGCCGTGTTGCCCGTTCCAACATTCAGGGCTTGACCAAGCTTGGTTCCAAGGTGTTTCTGGCCGGTCCGCCGACCATGGTGCCGCCTGGAGTTGAACGGCTGGGCGACGTTACCGTGTGCGGCACGATGAACGAAGCTCTGCAGGATGCCGATGTAGTCATGATGCTGCGCATCCAGCAGGAGCGTCAGGGGAAGACGTTGATGCCGAATGCCCGCGAATATTCCCGCTACTTCGGGCTGAACCCGAACAATATCAAGCTGGCCAAGCCAAATGCCATGGTTATGCATCCCGGTCCGATCAATCGCGGGGTGGAAATGTCCTCCAGCATGGTTGATGGTGACCAGTCCTGGATTCTGAAGCAGGTAGAGAACGGTGTGGCGGTGAGGATGGCGATGCTCTATCATGTCTGCGGCGGAGAGTTGGAATAATGAAGCGGCCACTTTCACGCCAGCTCTGCGTAAGTCTTCGGAATACCTTGTGCGGCGTAGCGTGTGCTACGCCTCCGCGCCATTCCTCGACAGCCTTGATCTGACGTGAAATTGACCGCTTCCGCACCTGATCCATATGTATAAAAACTCTATTTGCGAGGTGAACTATATGAATCTTTTGATAAAAAATGGTCGGGTGATTGACCCCTCCCAGAAAATTGATGGCGTGATGGATGTTCTGGTTGAGGACGGCCTGATCAAAGAACTCGGCGCTGGTCTGGCAGCACCGACCGGTGTTGAAACCATTGATGCTGCCGGTAAATATGTGGTGCCGGGATTGATCGATATGCATGTCCATCTGCGTGATCCGGGGCTGGAATACAAGGAAGATATCATCTCCGGCACCAAAGCTGCCGTTGCCGGTGGTTTTACTTCGATCTGCTGCATGCCGAATACCAAGCCGGTTATCGATAACAAAACGGTAGCCAGTTACATCATCAACAAGGCCAAAGCGGAAGGATTCTGCAATGTTTTCCCGGTCGGTTCCATAACCTACGGTCTTTCCGGAGACCGGATGTCGGAAATGGGTGAGTTGAAAGAGTCGGGCTGCGTCGCCGTGTCCGATGACGGCAAGCCGGTTGGAAACAGCGAGTTGATGATGCGCTCCCTGCAATATGCCGCCGGGATCGGCATCATGGTGATATCGCATGCCGAGGAACTCGAACTGGTGGGTGAAGGGGTTATGAATGAAGGATTTACCTCCACTGAGCTTGGCCTGAAAGGGATTCCCCGGGTTGCGGAAGATATCGCGACAGCACGCGAGACGCTGCTGGCTGAGTATACCGGTACGCCGATTCATATCGCCCATGTATCGACACAGGCTTCCGTGCGGATCATCCGCGAGGCCAAGGCACGCGGCGTCAAGGTGACCTGCGAAACAGCACCGCACTATTTTACCCTGACCGACGACGCCGTCCGTGGCTATAACACCAACGCCAAAATGAACCCACCGCTCAGGGAATCCGCAGACGTTGCCGCAATCAAGGAAGGTCTGAAGGACGGTACTATCGATGCAATCGCCACCGATCACGCGCCTCACCATTCGGATGAAAAGGATGTCGAGTTCAATCTGGCGATGAACGGAATTATCGGGTTGGAAACATCCCTGCCGCTGTCGCTCGGCCTGGTCGATGAAGGAGTCCTGACACTTAATGAACTGATTGAAAAAATGTCATGCAACCCTTCGAAAATACTGAACTTGAAACGTGCTACTCTGAAAGCCGGTTCAGTTGCTGACATTACCCTGATTGATCCGACGATTGAGTGGGTAGTGGAGACTGACAAGCTGGCGAGCAAGTCGAAGAACTCTCCGTGGCTCGGACAGAAGCTTAAAGGCGGCGCTGCGGCGACGGTTGTGGGCGGCAAACTTGCGTACAAAAGATAAATCAGAATTCAGGAGTTACAGTCTATGAAAGCAATACTTGCGCTCGCCGATGGGCGCATCTTTGAAGGAAAATCATTTGGCGCCAGTGGTGAATCAACCGGCGAAGTCGTTTTCAACACTGCGATGTCCGGTTATCAGGAAGTCCTGACCGATCCGTCCTACAAGGGGCAGATGGTTACCATGACCTATCCGCAGATCGGTAATACCGGCATCAATCCGGAAGATATCGAGAGTCGCGGGTTGTTCCTGTCCGGCTTTATCGTCAAGGAATATCTGGAGTGCTACTCCAACTGGCGCGCTACAATGAGTCTTGACTCTTACTTGAAAGAGAACGGCGTGATCGGCATCCAAGGCATCGATACCCGCGCCCTGACCCGTCACCTGCGCGACAAAGGCGCCCAGAACGGTGTCATCTCCACAGTCGATCATGATCATGCCAGTCTGGTTGCCAAAGCAAATGCGGTGCCGAGCATGACCGGGCTTGACCTGGCATCCGGTGTCAGCTGTGAAAAACCGTATCACTGGACCGAGGGTGCGTGGGACCTGAAAGATGGCTATCCTCAGGTGGATCCTGCCACTCTGAAATACAAGGTTGTAGCTTATGACTTCGGCATGAAGTACAACATTTTGCGCTGTCTGGTGGATGCCGGTTGCGATGTCACGGTAGTTCCGGCCCATTTTCCGGCAGAAGCGGCGCTTGCCATGAACCCGGACGGCATTTTCCTCAGCAACGGCCCCGGAGATCCTGAACCGCTGGTTGACGTGCAGGCGGAGATCAGAAAATTTATCGGCAAAAAGCCGATCTTTGGCATTTGTCTCGGCCACCAGTTACTCGGTCTTGCGCTTGGCGGTTCAACGGTCAAACTGCCGTTCGGCAACCACGGTTCGAACCTGCCGGTAATGGATATGTCCACCCGTAAAGTTGAAATTACCTCTCAGAATCACGGTTTTGCCGTCGATCTGAATTCCCTTGGTGACGCAGCCTGTCTGGGGCATGAGAACCTGAACGACCAGACTGTAGAAGGTATCCGCCACTGCGATCTGCCGATTTTTTCGGTGCAGCACCATCCGGAAGCGTCACCGGGACCGCATGATTCGCAGTATCTGTTTGGACGGTTTGTGGACCTTATGGAAAAGCATTTAAATAAATAGAACGCGGATTACGCGGATTGAGCGGATCTACACGGATTTAACCAGGAATATATCCGCGTTAATCCGCTCAATCAGATTTGATCCGCGTTCTATTAAAGGTTTTGATTTTTAATGAATTACGTCGATCTTTATAAATCAGGTGAACTGCTCCAAAGGGTTCGAGAGTCCTATCGACGACTGTCCGCCTGTGATCTCTGCCCGCACGACTGCGGCATCAATCGCATCAAGGGTGAACGGGGCATCTGCGGGTCCGGGCTGAAGCCGAAGATTGCTTCGGCAAATGTGCACCGTGGTGAAGAACCGCCGATTTCCGGAACCAAAGGGTCTGGCACCATTTTTCTGTCCGGCTGTTCTCTGAAATGTGTTTTCTGCCAGAACTTTCCCATTAGTCAGTTTGGCAATGGTGAAGAACTTACCACCAGTGAACTGGCTGCGCGGATGTTGAAGCTGCAAAAGCAGAGGGCTCACAATATCAACTTCGTTACCCCGACCCACTATCTGCCGCAGATCCTGGCAGCGCTCTGGCTGGTGATACCAGAGGGTTTCAGTCTGCCGATTGTCTGGAACAGCAGCGGGTACGAGAAGGTGGATGTGCTGCAACTGCTCGACGGTGTGGTGGATCTGTATCTGCCGGATATGAAATACAGTGACGATGTTCCGGCCGTTGAGGTTTCATCAGCACCCGGTTATTGCCGGATAAACCGTGCAGCGGTTTTAGAGATGCTGCGCCAGGTGGGTCAGTTGCAGGTGGATGAGCACGGCATTGCCGTCAGGGGCATGATCATTCGCCATCTCGTCCTGCCGGAGGGGAGGGCGGGTTCGCTAGAAACCCTGCCATGGATCGCCGAAAATTGTGGCCGGGAAACCAACATCGCACTGATGAGTCAGTATTTTCCGGCGCATAAAGCATCCGAAATAGATGGGATGAACCGCCCACTGACGCACGACGAGTACGATGCTGCTGTTGAAGCTCTGGAAGAAGCAGGTCTTGAAAATGGCTGGGTACAGGATCTTGACGATGAGCGCGGTGCGGTATGATGTCGATCATTATGCTGGTTACCTCCAATTTTAAAGTGTCCGGAAACATTGTCCAATGAACAGCGAAGAACTTAAAATCCAAACGGCAGCCTACTGTGCAACTCGACCGGAAATTGCTGCCTGTTACCTCTTCGGCTCTCGCGCTATTGGTAAAGAGCGCTCTGAAAGTGATGTGGATGTTGCTTTTCTTCTGGACAGCTCATTTTCTGTTAACGCCTATTCTGATCTGAAAATGTCCTATTATTGCGGTTTGGAAAAAGCTTTGAGACTCGATATTCATCCGCTGATCATGAATAATGCGGGAGAAGTTGTTTTGGGTCAGGTGTTTGGAAAAGGGGAAATTGTTTATCTGAAAAATCCTGAAGCGTTACTGAACTTTCGGCGCCGTAAACTGCCGCTTATTGCAGAATTCTCCTATTACATTGATATGCGGCTGAAAAGTTTGCGCACTCGTTATGGAGGTGAAGCTCGTGGTTGATCGAAATATTCTGGTGGCTAAAGTTACTGCAATTGAAAAATGTCTCAACAAGGTGAAAGAAAAACGCTCTGTGTCGGTTGAAGAGTTTGTGATTGACGAAGATAACCAGGATATCGTCCTTTTCAACCTGATGCAGGCGATTCAAGGTTGTGTAGATATGGCTGCCCATATTGTCAGCGATGAAGGGTACGGTATGGCTGGCAGTATGAATGACTTTTTTTATCTGTTGCGTGGCCGCAATATAATTACCGACGAATTGCAGGAAAAATTAATTCGTGCGGTTGGTTTTAGAAATCTCGTTGCTCATGAGTACGCAAAACTGGATCTGAAACAGGTCTATACTATTGCTACACATGGAATCAGCGATCTGGAAGAATTTATTGCGATTGTTATAAGACGTTTTGCCTGATTATATATAACCGGGAGTGAACTCCCATAACCAGTAAGGAGCATACATGCCTAAAAGAACTGATCTCAAAAAAATCCTCATCATCGGTGCCGGCCCCATTGTAATCGGCCAGGCCTGTGAATTCGACTATTCCGGTACTCAGGCCTGCAAGTCGTTAAAGGAAGAGGGCTACGAGGTTGTGCTGCTGAACAGCAACCCGGCCACCATTATGACTGATCCCGATTTTGCTGATCGCACCTATATTGAACCGGTGACGCCTGAAATTCTGGCCAAGATTATCGAAAAGGAGCGCCCTGATGCCCTGTTGCCGACGCTTGGGGGACAGACGGCACTTAATACTGCGGTGTCGGTGGCTGAAATGGGAATTCTTGAAAAGTTTGGTGTGGAGCTGATCGGCGCCAAACTTCCCGCCATCAAGAAGGCGGAGGATCGCACGCTTTTCAAGGCTGCGATGGAGAAGATCGGTCTGGCGGTGCCCAATTCGGGTCTGGCGCATAATCATACCGAAGCGATGGAGGTCATTAAAACCATCGGTTTTCCGGCAATTATCAGGCCTTCTTTTACTTTGGGCGGCAGTGGTGGCGGAATCGCCTACAACCTCGAAGAGTACGAAAAAATGGCGTTGGGCGGAATCGACGCCTCGCCGACAGATGAGATACTTATTGAGGAATCGGTGATCGGCTGGAAGGAGTACGAGCTGGAAGTTATGCGCGACACAGCTGATAACGTCGTAATTATCTGCTCAATCGAGAATTTTGATCCGATGGGTGTTCATACCGGCGACTCAATCACCATTGCGCCGGCCCAGACCCTGACCGATAAGGAATACCAGATTTTGCGCGATGCTTCGCTGAAGATCATCCGTGAAATCGGCGTTGATACTGGTGGCTCCAACATCCAGTTCGGCATCAATCCGCGCGATGGACGGCTTGTTGTTATTGAGATGAACCCTCGTGTTTCGAGGTCGTCAGCACTGGCTTCCAAGGCATGAGCGGCCCGCCAGGCGAGCACAGCCCCGGCCAGTGCGAAGGGCAGGGCGAACAGCGTGTGGCTGAAGCGGATCATCTCCAG
>JANXZX010000180.1 GCA_025355325.1 Geobacteraceae bacterium | reverse complement strand
CGGCTGCCGTCTTTGCGGATATAGGTCAGTTCGTAAATATCCTCAATTCCGCGCGACGCCTTGAATACCAATGCCTCGAAACCGGGAGTGATGGGGGTGCCGAGTTCGGTGCTCAATACTTCGGCGCGGGTGATGACTTCCTGCGGGTCGGAAATATCGGCCGGAGTGATCTTGTCCATCACTTCGGCGGCCGTATACCCCAGCATCTGTTCCGCGCCGACGTTGAAGATCTGAATGACCCCATTGGCGTCAGTGGCGATGCTGGAAAAGTTGGCGCTGTTGAAAATCGCACTCTGCAGCGCTCCCGCCTTGAGCAATGCCTCTTCCGCCAGCTTGCGCGCGGTGTTGTCAGTGCCGATCAGCAGATAGCCGATGATTCCGCCCTGATCATCGCGCAGGGCCGTGACCGATACGACCGCCGGGAAGCGGCTGCCGTCCTTGCGGATATAGGTCAGTTCGTAAATATCCTCGATTCCGCGCGATGCCTTGAATACCAATGCTTCAAAACCGGGCGTTATCGTGGTTTCAAGTTCGATGCTCAAAGCCCCGGCGCGGGCGATAACTTCCTGAGGATCGGAAATGTCGGCCGGCGAGATCCTGTCCACCACTTCGGCGGCCGTGTAGCCCAGCATACGTTCCGCTCCGACGTTGAAAATCTGGATGACCCCCTTGGCGTCGGTGGCAATACTGGAAAAGTTGGCGCTGTTGAAAATTGCGTTTTGCAGCGCCCCCGCCTTGAGCAGTGCCTCTTCCGCCAGCTTGCGGGCGGTGGTATCCCGTAAAATGCCGGTAAAGTAGCGCTGACCACCCAACTCCATTTCGCTTACTGCCAACTCCAGCGGGAACATGCTGCCATCCTTGCGTTTACCAAAGACCTCACGGCTCTGGCCGACAGCACGGGCTTCCTCACTGGCACTGTAATATTCAAGGGAACCATTGCGCTGATCCTGATCAAGTTCGGGTATCAGTACGCTGAAATTCTCTCCTTCGAGCTCTTCGGTGGTATAGCCGAACATCAGTTCAGCGGCCGGGTTGACCGTTTCAATGATGCCGCCGCTGGCATGAATGGTGATGATGCCATCCACTACCGTGCCCAGAATCGCCCGCATCAGTGCGGCATTATCGCGCAGGGACTGCTGCACGACATATTCCTCGGTGACATCACGGAACACCAGTACGGCTCCGACCACTAGATTGTCACGGTTACGAATCGGTGCGCAACTGTCGGCAATATCGTATTCGCTGCCATCGAGAGCAATCAGTACGGTGTGGTTGGCCAGGCCCTGAACCAGGCCACGCTTTATGGCATCCATTACCGGGATTGGAGCCGGTTGGCGGGTTTCTTTGTTAACGATGTGAAAAATATCGTCCACCGTGCGGCCTTCGGCATCAGCTATCTTCCATCCGGTAAGCTGTTCGGCAATAGGATTCATCCGCGTCACGCGCGCGTCGGCATCAGTGGCTATTACACCATCGCCTATGGAGTTGAGCGTTACGGCGAGCTGCTCTTCGCTTTCCCGCAACTTTTTTAGCGATATCTCGGACTCCGCCTGGACTTGTCCCAGCTCTTCGTTTTGTGATTCCAGCTCGATCTGTTGGGACTCCAGCACTTGTTGGGATCGTTGCAGCTCGGTATTCTGCACCTCCATCTCAAGCTGTGAGATTTCAAGTTCGCTCAAGAGTCGCTGCGATGTGGCAGCGCTTTCCTGTAAAGCAGCGTTGGTCTGCTGCAACTGCGTGTTCATGCCGTCCTGAATTTCCAGCAGATGTTCGGTCTCGAGATGAACAAGGTTTTTTGCGCGCTGTTGAGATTCTTTGTAGGTTAAATAGGCCAGTGCGAGTGCCGACAGCACCATGATCAGGCTGGCGAAGGCGATGATGGTTAACAGATTGTGCATTCTGGACTGGAATTCTGTTTCGTTGCGCGCCAGTTCACTGTTCTCTGACTGCACAAATAATTTCATTTCAGCACGAATTGAATCCATCAACAGTTTGCCGCGCCCACCCCGTATATGTTCGGTTGCCTCAATCACGCTGCCGGTCTTGCGCAGCTCTATGACATGTGCCATCTCGGCCATTTTGGCAGCCATCAACGGGACTATTGCATCCAGGTGTTTTCGGGAAGCGCTGATGGAGGTACGTTTCTGCAAGCTGGTCAGTTGGCCGTTGATACTGTTGCTAGATGCCAGATACGGTTTCAGGAAGGTTTCGTCTCCGGTCAGCAGATAGCCGCGCTGTCCGGTTTCGGCGTCTTTCAGTGCCGACATCAGTTCGTCAGCTTCGCTCAAAACAATGAATGTTTTTTTGCGTGCTTCTGCTGCTGTTCCGATCTGTTTGTAAGAACTGAACGTCAGCATCACTACCAGCACAACCAGAAGGACCAGACCAACAGACGAAACGACAATTTTCATATTATATTTCATTGTGCCATGCACCTTTGCCTCTGGAGGCTTATGTAACGTCAAAATCTAACCCCCCTTAGTCCCATATATGCTAACTTTGAGCTTTTAATCCCCTCCCCCTCGGCGGGGGAGGGTTAGGGAGGGGGGGAGGCTGCCATGGAATCAGCATGTTGCTCGTGGCAATTTCCCCCACCCCCTAACCCCCTCCCGCAAGGGGAGGGGGGATAATAAGCAAAGCGCTAATCGTTACCCTTTTATCTCAAGCAGAGCCTTTAACCGCGCATTTTCCTCATTCAACTGTACTTCAGATTTCTTGAACGCAGTGATGTTCGCAAAGGTGATGACAACCCCGCCGATCACGTCATCAATGGTGCGGTAGGGCATGATGCGCACCGAATACCAGCGACCGTCCCTGGTCGTGACCTGTTTTTCCGAAAAGGCCAGCGTCCGCACGACTTCCTGTGCTGTTTCTGCCAGATCGGGATACAGCAGATCGGTTACGATTTCGGAAAGCGGCCGTCCCACGTCGCCCTGCCGCAGCTTGAACAGCTTGTCCGCGCCGCTGGTGAAGCGCCTGACATGGAGATTATTGTCCAGGAATACGGTTACTATTTCCGTGCTGTTGAGCAGGTTTCGCATATCGTTGTTCATGCGCGACAGCTCATCCATCTTGGCCTGCTGCTCGGCATTCACCGTCTGCAGCTCTTCGTTAAGTGACTGCATCTCTTCCCGCGAGGTGGTCAGCTCCTCATTGGTGGACTGCAATTCCTCATTGGTTGACTGCAACTCTTCATTGGTTGATTTGAGCTCTTCCTGAGAGGACTGCATCTCCTCGCGGGTTGTCTGGAGCTCTTCGCGATATTGCCGGATTTCTTGTTTCTGGTCGGAATTTCTGCTGGTGTCGGAAGACGCTTTTCCGGCGCTCCCCTTTGTTTCCACTTCCGGAGGAGCGACCACGTCAGTGAAGACGATCATCAGCATCCCCCGCAGCGCTTCCGGCTCGTTAATCGGCAATACCGTGATATCAACGGTCTGTGCTGTATCACCGGTCCCGATCTTCAGCCCTTTGGTTATAACGGTTTCATTGTGCCGGGTCGCTTTCTGGAAGGCGCTTCCCAGGTCAAAACGGAGCTCTTCGCGCGCCATGGAGAAAATACTCCAGTTGGCTTTGCCGGCCGCCGGTTCCAGATATTTGCCGGTACGGCCGTTGATATAGAGTATATCGCCCCGGTCGTTGACCAGTACTGCCGGCGGGGAGAAGTGCTGCAGCAGCAGCTGGTCCGCTAGCGCCTGGAGATTGACGGCAGGTTTCATCATCAGCAACTCCTTGGTTCCCATCGACATGGGGGGGATAAACGTGGGGGGAAAGGCGATCGGTTCGGCCGCTGTCAGGGTTTCACGGCGTCGGAACAGCCTCGACTTGACATTCAGCGGCGCATAGAGATTGACGAAGGAGCCGATTGCCTCCGCGCTGCCGAGAAAGAGCACGCTGCCGGGGTTCAGGCTGTAATGAAACAGCGGCATCAGCTGTTTCTGAAGTTCCGGCGTCAGATAGATCAGGAGGTTGCGGCAGATCAGGATATCCAGCTTGGTAAACGGGGGGTCCATGATGACGTTCTGCGTGGCGAAGGTCACCATTTCACGGATCTCCTTGCCGACGCGGTAGCGATCATCTTCCTTGACAAAGAACCGCTTCAGCCGTTCAGGCGACACATCAGCGGCAATGTTGGCCGGATAGATGCCTGTGCGGGCTCTGTCGATTGCGTCGGAGTCCAGATCGGTGGCAAAGATCTGCAGCGAAAAACTCCCGGTGTGTTGCACCTTCTCCAGAGTTTCCTTAAACGCTATTGCCAGAGAATACGCTTCCTCGCCGGTGGAACAACCAGCCGACCAGGCCCGCAGGACACCACCGGCCGGCCGCTCAGTCAGAAGTGTCGAGATAGCCTCTTTTTGCAGCTGTTCCCATGCTTCCGGGTCGCGGAAAAAACTGGTTACGCCGATGAGAAGTTCCTTGAACAGAAGCTCCACTTCCTGAAGGTTTTCCTGCAGGAAACGGACATAGGAGGCGATCTTGTCAATCTGGTGGATACTCATGCGCCGCTCGATGCGGCGGTACACGGTATTTTTCTTATACAGTGAGAAATCCTGGCCGGTCCGGGCCCGGAGCAGGATCAGAATTTTTTCCAGGGCGCTCTGGTCTTTCTCTTCAAGAGTAAGTTCCGTCCTGGTGATGGTGCGGGCGTGTTGAAGAAAGCCGATGATTTTTTCGGGAAGGAGTTCGGCAGGAGCTATCAGATCGGCCAGCCCGGCATCAATGGCGCTTCTTGGCATACTGTCGAACTTGGCCGAAGCCGGTTCCTGCACCAGTACCACTCCCCCCTTTTCCTTGATAGCCTTAAGACCCAGCGTGCCGTCCGAGCCCATGCCGGAGAGAATGACCCCGATGCTGCGCTCTTTGCGGTCTTCGGCCAGGGAACGGAAGAAATAATCGATCGGTAAACGGAGGCCGCGCGGTGATGCGGGGTCAAACAGGTGCAGCACGCCATGCAGAATGGACATGTCCTTGTTGGGCGGGATTACATAGACAGAGTCCGGTTTGACCCGCATCCGGTCTTTAACCTGAAAAACCTCCATTCCGGTGATCCGTTGCAGCAGCTCCGGCATGATCCCCTTGTGAGTCGGGTCGAGGTGCTGGATAATGACATAGGCCAGACCGCTCCCCTCAGGGACATGCCTCAGGAACTGTTCCAGCGCCTCAAGTCCACCGGCTGAAGCGCCGATGCCCACGATGGGGAACGGGAGGTTTTCCTTGTCTGATAGCGTATTTTTCGGGGAAGCCGGCTCGCTGCCCTTTTCGCTTGTTGTCAAAATTGTACGTTTTTTCATATCTTTACAATACCAGCATTTCATTCAATGCCCTAATTTATAATAGTGATGCACCCCGTGTTCTCCTTTTTCGCCCTTCAGTATCTCCCTTCATATGCTGAGGTTCCACCAAATACTGAGGCCAAACTCGGCCTTTTTTGCGGCCTGATACTTCAGCAGATTAATCCAGCAGCCTGTAATTATAAGGTTTATTCACCATAATAATATTTATCGGCGTATTGGCGGGGTTCTTGCCAGATTACCGTCATAATCCTGGTCATCCCGTCCGGAAATGAGTTCTAAACTTTTTCTGGCGGGGGATAATATTTAAATCGTTTTGAAATGATGCCAAAGGGGGGTGTATGCGCAGTAGAAGCCTAGTTGAAAATATCAGTGTCTCTGCACAACCGTAAGGCATTACAGAAAAATATCATTATTAGAGGAAGTGGCAGGCGTGTTGTCTGTCACTAAATTAGTTTCGCAGATTTAAAAGTCCCTAAGGAGGGGGCAGATATGAACAAATACAAAATATTTTCAAAGATGTGGTTTTTAGCATTGCTCCTCGTAACATTTGTGGTTGGCTGTGCCAGCAATGGAGCTGAGATAGCTCCTCGTTCCAGTGCCCTGGTCTCCATTTCACTGTCGCCTCTGCTCGCTTCAATTCCTGTTGCCGGTACCCAGCAATATACGGTGACGGCAGTATATGGCGACGGATCATCCAGTATTGTGACCACTGACCCTGCAACTACCTGGTCCAAGACCGAGGTTCCCGCCGTAATCGGAACCATTGTTGCCAATGTGCCGGGTACTACGGGAAGCCTTGCAGGCGCTCCCGGCTTCACTACCGGTTCTGCCATCGGAACTTCAAACATCACCGCCACTTACACTGTTAACGGTGTCACCAAGAGTGCATCGGCAACCTTGACTGTTAACAACAAAACTTTGCTGTCGCTTCTGCTGAAACCTTCAGCTGCTGCCATTCCGGTTAACGGCACCCAGCAATTTGCCGTAATTGCGACTTGGAGTGATCAGACATCCAGCGATGTGACAACAGACGCCGCAACCACATGGACCAAGACTGAGGTTCCCGCCGTCGCCAGTACCTTAGTTGCCAATGTTCCCGGGACAACGGGTAGCGCTGCAGGTGCTCCCGGTTTTGTTACCGGCACTGCAATCGGCACTTCGACGATTACCGCTCATTACACCATTAACGGCGTCACCAAAACCTCTGCGGCAACCTTGACCGTTAACAACAAAATACTGCTTTCTCTCCTGATGAGGCCAACTGCTGCGGCGATAGCGGTAAATGGTACCCAGCAATTATCGGCGATCGCGACCTGGAATGATCAGACTTCCAGCGATGTGACTACAGATGTGGCAACCGTGTGGACCAAGGTTGAGGTTCCCACTGTCGCAGCCACCGTAGTTGCCAACGTTCCCGGTACTGCGGGGAGCGTAGCGGGTGCTCCCGGCTTCGTTACCGGCATTGCGAGCGGTATATCAAACATTACAGCCACATACACTATCAATGGAGTCACCAAGTTTGCTACATCAACTGTGACTGTGAATCCTTTTATTGCTCTGACAATCATCCCGGGTGCTTTCTGTTCCGTAGCCACCGGACCAACGATACCAACGGTAACCTTGTCCGATCCTACGAGCGATAACCAGTTCGTAACTACCAGCACTGTTGGTGTTGCCGCCAACGGTAAAAAAATCATTGCTACATTCAGTCTGCCGATGGACATAACAACAATTGAATCTGCAACTCCAGGAGCATTGAAAACGTTCACGCTCAAGGAAACGGTAACCGGAAATGATGTTCCCGGTACCGTGGCCATGGATGCCACTAAAAAGATTGCAACATATACGACTTCAGCAGCTCTTACGGTTGATATGCGCTATACGGCAAGCATCACAATTGCAGCCAAGAGCGACGCGGGCATTGCAGTTGCCTGTCCGTATGAGTGGAATTTCAAGACTATTATTCCTGCAAAAATCAGCGTCTCTCCGGTAAATCTTGGAAAAGCCGCTTCGTACGGCATTGCTGCCACTGCCGGCGTTGTCAATGTCGGTGCAACAACCGTTAACGGCGATGTCGTTCTGGATCCTCTTGCAACATGTAATGGAGTGACTGTGGGCAGTGCAGGACTTATTGGCGCCTGTGGCGGTTTCCCGCCGACCATCAACGGGACTGTCACCAGTCCGCTCTACCCTGATGCAGGAGCCACTTCCGGCGCTGTCGTCGCCGATCTACGGGCTGCATTTATCAGTATCTCTCCTGCACAGCTCAGTACCGGCGTAATAACTATTCCGGATGGAACTGTTATGGGAGCTATAGCCGGTAGCGCTCTTGTGGAGAGAGACAATCTGTTCTTCCCTGGAATTTATAAAACTACCGCCGGTGGGATGCTGATAACGGGCGATATTACACTCGACGCTTCAGGCAACCCGGATGCAGTCTTTATCTTCCAATCTGACAGCACAATCGGTACGGCAGCCACAGGTGCCGATCCTGCGCCACATACCCGTATCCTTCTTGTCAACGGCGCCAAGGCTTCCAACGTCTTTTGGTGGGCAGGTACTGCAGCAGCAACACTTGGAACATACACTCAATTCCAGGGCAATATACTGTCATACAGCAGCATCACGATGGAGACCGGTGCAACTTCATGCGGCCGATTGTTTGCAGGCGCATCTACTGATGGAGCATTTGTTTTTGGTGACAACATCGTTTCAGTACCGGGCAGTGTAAATGCTCCGTCTTCCTGTAAATAAGACGGCATAAGGTGGTCGGATATTCCCGCAGTATCGTACTGCGGGAATGTCCCCTGAATCAGAATTACATTAATTAGTTATCCGCGTCTTACGCGGTCAAGATTGTCAAAGTATCGGAGGTACCACAATGAAAAAACTATTGAATAAAATATTGCCGGGTATACTGCTTGTTACCCTTGCGACCCCTGGATTTGCCGAAAACCGGCAGGGGTCATTCAACCTGTCACCGTATATCGGCGGCTACGTGCTGGACAAGGATCAGCATGAGGAAAGTCGTCCGGTGTTCGGACTGCGCGCTGGATACAACTTCACTAAAAATCTTGGCGTTGAGGCACTGTTCGATTACAGCCTTACCGAAACGAGGATAATTTACGGATCGAGGGAAGCTGACCGTTACCGTTACGGAGTCGATTTTCTGTATCATTTCATGCCTGACAAAAACTTCGTGCCGTTCGTTGCAGTGGGCGGCGGCGGTACCAACTTCAATATCCCGCACACACCGAGTGCCGAGAGCCATTACGCCGGATTGGTTAATTATGGCGGCGGCGTCAAATATTTCATTACCCCTGACATCGCCATGCGTGCCGATGCGCGGCACGTACTGCTTGTCCACGACACCGGAAAAAACAATCTTGAATACGCTGTCGGTCTGACCTTCCAGTTCGGCGGAGTGAGGAATGCACCCAAGACGGTGGCGGTTGCTGCCTCGGAACCTGTAGACAACACGCCACCGACGGTGCTGTTCACATCGCCCGTCAAAGGGTACACGGATGTGCGCAGAAACCAGAAAGCCAGTGTTGCCTTCAGTGAAGAAATGGACCAGGCATCGCTCAATACAGACACATTTACCCTGAAGCAGGGAGAAACTCCGGTGAAAGGCACGGTTACATCGACAGACGCAACAGCAACCTTTGCTCCGGAGCGGGAGTTTGAAGCCGGCAAGGTTTATACCGCTACCGTTACACAGGGAGTCAAGGACCTGTCAGGAAATACCATGGTGAATTTCTACGAGTGGAAATTTACCGCAGGTCAGGCCGCAGACACTACACCACCGACGGTGTCTTTCACGTCGCCGGTTAACGGTGCCACTGCCGCACCGGTCAGACAGAGCGTCAATGCTGCTTTCAGTGAGAATATGGACCCGGCATCGATCAATGCAGCAACGTTTACCCTGAAGCAGGGAACAACCCCTGTTGCCGGTAAGGTGGTCTCCTCCGCCTCTACTGCAACATTTGTCCCGGCACAGAAATTGGAGAAAGGCAAAGTCTATACAGCCACGGTTACAACAGGTGCCAAAGATCTTGCCGGCAATACACTGACCCGCGACTATGTGTGGAACTTTACCGCCTATTCAGAGCTCAAGGTAGTGGGTGTTCTGGCCACGCTTGATAATTCACACTTCGACTTCGACAGTGTGGCGATCAGCGAAGATGGCAAGACGATCCTGAACAATAATGCCAAGCTTCTTAAAGACAGCCCCAACATGACCGTCCGTATTGCCGGGTATACTTCGGCATCCGGCTCGGATGAGTATAATCAGGGCCTGAGCGAGAGAAGAGCAGAGGCGGTCAAGGAATATATTGTCAAAACCGGCGGTATTGACGGCAGCAGACTTGCCACAATCGGTTACGGCAAGACAAATCCTGCAAAGTATGAAGCTAATCCGTCGGACAAGCTGTCAGCAGCAGCTCTTTCAAATATGAGAGTAGTAATAGAGATCACCGAAGAATAGCCCGCCGGATACACAGGCAGGTAATGCAAAAGAAGCCCGCAATCAGATCCTGGTTGCGGGCTTCTTTTTTATTCTGTGAAGGCCGCCACATATGACGGCTCTGTCAGATGCGATGGCCGGACGGGATGAACCACACAGTATTTCTTTTGCCGCATGCTCTATCTTATCCTTCGCAATCAGCGAGTTACCTCGAAATAAATCTAAAAATCCCCCTTGGCGCGATAGTTGTACTGTTTCTCCAGCAGCAGATCAACAGGTTTGCAGCAAATTTAAAGGGGAGCGACAATATGAAAAAAATTTTCAAGAATAACGTATGGGTTATGGCACTGATTCTGGCGGTATCATCGCTGGCTGTTTCTTTGACGGGATGCGGCGGAAGTGGAGGAAACGGTGGAGGGTTTAGCGTGGGGGGTGTTTCTCTCGGAACATCGGCCCGTTATGCAATTCTGGCAAAAACAGGTGTTGCAAACATACCGGTTTCCAGCATTACCGGGGATGTCGGATTGAGCGCCAACTCCAGGACCGCATTTACCGGGTGGGCATATACCGCTGACACCACTGATACTTATTTAACATCAACGCAAGTAACCGGTAAATTATTCGCGGCCGACAATGTTGGAGGCAGTACCATTCCGGATCTCACCACAGCTGTCAATAACATGGAAACGGCATACACCGATGCTGCCGGAAGAATTGCTTCATCTGCCGCCACCACCAACGTCGGTGCCGGAACTCTGACCAGCCTGACCCTTGCCCCCGGCGTCTACGAATGGGGAACCGCCGTAACCATTCCAACCGACCTTACACTTAACGGCAGTGCAACAGATGTCTGGATCTTCAAGATTGCCCAGACTCTCGACATGGCGGCTGCCAAGAACATTATCCTGAGTGGAGGCGCTCTGTCAAAAAACATCTACTGGCAGGTTGCCGGTGCCGTGACTATTGGTGCCAATACTCACTTCGAAGGAAATATTCTGGGCAAAACATCAATAACGCTCGGGAACAAGACCACCATCAACGGTAGATTAATGGCGCAGACGGCGGTCAATCTTGATGCCAATACGGTTACTATTCCCTAGAAAACCCGGTCTTAAGATAATCAATGTAGGTGCTTTGCAGCAGGTCACGTTCGATCATGCTGCCTTGAAAACACAGGATGATCGAACAATTGTAACAAGCAGTACGCGGCAGAATAAAAAACACTGACAAATCTGGAACACAAGGAGAGTAAAAAATGAAAAAGATTATTGTAATGGCGTGTCTGGCAACAACCGTTTCCATGACGGCAGGAACGGCAATGGCTGACAGTATCAGAGGGAAGCTCGGCGTTACCGGCAGGATCGGCATCCTGACCCCGGCTGACAACAATGCTGAATTCCATGATAACAAGACCGATGTCGGGTTAATCGGCGGCGGCGGAATCATCTATGGAGTCAGTGATAATGTTGCCGTAGAGATTGATCTGACCCGATCAACTTTCGGCTCGGATACCGGTGATTTCGGTATTACCAATATTTCGCTCGGCGGGCAGTACCGTTTTGCAATCCAGCCGCATCAACTGGTGCCATATGTTGGAGCCGGCCTGGACATTCTTATCAGTGACTACGATGAAAACGGCGGAGCCCGCAGCGATGTAGATTCGACGGTAGGGGTACATGTAAGCGGTGGTGTTGATTACTTTATTCAGAAAAATCTGGCTGTGACCGCCGAAGCAAAGCTGGTCGGTGCCCATGATGTCAAAATAACCGACCGCTCGAGCGGCGTTCATGCGGGTGATTTTGATCCGTCGAGTTTTTCCACGACTGTCGGCATCAGGTACTTCTTTAACTAGTTTCCGTTCGGAAAGGGTTCTTTTTCGCCCTGGCGGCGTCAATCTTCAGGATTACTTGTGCGGCGTACCAGTGTACGCCTCCGCGCAATCCCTTGATTTCCTTGCCAGGACAAAAAATCCCTCCTTTACGAATCGGAAACAAAGAAGCAGGCCGCCACATGTGACTGATATGTTACATGTGGCGGTTTTTGTTTAACGGCCTGAGCTGTAATGTTGTGGTTTTAAAATAAATTCCCCTTTTATATCAGTGAATTATCACATTTATATCTCATCCTCCCCCTTGGCGCGATAGTTGTACTATTCCCCCGTAATTAAGGATCAAAACATATCAGGAGTTCAAGCTCCCACTGTCAGTGCACCATCCACTTCTGTAATGAAAGCGCGCTGATTCTGTTCCGAAATGGTCCCTGGTTAACATCTGATACATGGAGAGGGAGGTGAAAGTGTGGAATTGTGCATCGAGCTGAAATTCAACACAGGAAACTAATCAAATGGAAAGGAGGTTAACTAGATGGTCAATAAATGGATTCTACGAGTGCTTGCCTGCTTCCCGCTTCTGACAGCTTCAACAGCATTGTCAGCGGAGATTCACGGCAGAAGTTCCACCCAGTTCCAGTGGTACAACGACATCTTCACCAATAACAAAGTTGCTGAATTTGGCGAGTATCTGAACCTGTCTGTTACCAAAATTGACAAAGCCGGGAAGTTCTCCATTCAGGGGTACGGACGGGCTACTCAGGACGTAAGCAACGGAGAGGGCCTTAATGGCCGGCTTTATTACCTGTATGCTGATTATCGTGACCTGTACGAAAAGGTTGATCTTCGTTTTGGCCGGATGTTCGTCAATTATGCCGCCGGTAGTGCTTTGGTGGACGGAGGCCAGATAGAGGTAAAAAAGGTCGGTCCGGTAGCGTTTTCCATAATGGGTGGACGCAATGTGTTTTTCGACTTGACCGGTGAGGCAACCCGATCTGAGGACTTTGTATTCGGGGCTGCTGCGTATCTTACGGGACTCAGGAAAACTGATGCGGAGCTCAGCTATTTCATGAAGTTTGACAAGGACGGTCTGGCCCGTGACCAGGTTGGCGCATCAGTCAAGCAGTACCTCTTCAACTCACTCAAACTGTATGGCAATACCCGTTTCGACATCCCGAGTGAAACGTTCAGCGAAGTACTGGCTGGCGTCAAATACTTTCCCACTGCGGATCTCGTCCTGACCGGTGAATGGTATCAGAGTTATCCGATCTTCGATTCCACATCAATTTATTCGATTTTTGCGGTTAACCGCTATCAGGAAGGCGTATTTCGTACCGACTACACCATCAACGACAAGATCTCGCTTAATGCCGGCTACAGCAAACAGGACTACGGCGAAGGTGCCGATGCCGATGTATTCGAGTTCGGCTGCCGCATTCGTCCGATCGAGAAGGTTCAGCTCAGTCTGAACTATGACCGCAGAAAGGGTTATGGCGGCAATCTTAACGGCGGCATAGCCGAGATCACCTATGAACCGATCAAGCCGCTGGAGTTGGCCACGGGCTTTCACTATGACGTGTATGAACGTGACCGGGTTACCGGTGAGGAAACAGCCCGCAAGTACTGGGCGGGGGTCCGGTACAAACTGACACAGAATATGTCCGCATCAGTGCGGATTGAAGACAACGTAAATGCCAGATACAAGAGCGACTGGCAGGGGCGAACCGCCTTCAACTACAGCTTTTAGAAAGGGGTACATCAGTGAAAAAGTTCTTTTTCGTAGCAGCGCTTCTGGGATGCGCTTTGGTGTATCTCCAGCAGCTGTCGTATGCAGAAAAGATCGCCCATAAAGAGTACGCAAAAATGGCGATCACGGAATGTAATTCATGCCACAAAGGTGAAGGCATCGCGCCCAACCACACTGTCGATTTTGTACGCAACCACCCTGTTCTGGCCGGCAAGGCAGGCAGCAACTGTACCGAGTGTCATGAACAGAAATGGTGCCTTGATTGTCATCAGGGGGGCAGCGGCGATGATCTTTCAAAGGGAAGCTCCGGTCGTGATTCCAAACCCAAGAGTCACCGCAGCGACTTTGTCAGTCTCCATCCGCTGAAGGCGCTGGATAATCCTCAGCAGTGTTATCGCTGCCATGAGGCAAAATCATTCTGCAATTCATGCCATGACCGTTTCCCCAAAGGATCACTCCGGATCAAATCGCACCTGATGCTGGGAGCCAACGGGCAGACCACCAATTGGTCCGTCGGGGAACATGCCAGCGAGGCCCGCAGAAATCTGCAGTCCTGCCAGACCTGTCACCCTGAAGGGGACGTCTGTATCAGTTGTCACAGTAGTGGCAAAACCAGGCCACACCCACGCAACTGGAAGTCAGGCAACATGAAAGATCGTTCTAACGGGAAGGTCTGCCAGAAATGTCACCTGCCGGGAACGTATTGATTTATTACTTTAATTGAGGAGAAATATATGAATATCAAGAAGTTATACATAAACATGGTGCTTGCGCTTTCCCTGGCTGTGTTCATTGGCGGCTGCGGATCCAGCAGCAAGGAAGGATCGGCATCTGCATCAGGAGATTCAGTTGCATCTGTCGGCGACACGGCCTGCGTGCAGTGTCACAGCGCCGTTACCGACCCGTTGACCGGCGAGGGCATCATAGCCCAATATGAGAACAGCTCGCCTCACAAAGACTCCCCTTACGCCAATAACGGCAACGGCTGTGAGGCCTGTCACGGCGGTGGTGCCCAGCATAATGGCGTCGGCCCGATTCCCTATGTTGATCCGTATGCCGGTAATGGCACACGGTGTGCTGCATGCCATAAAGGCAACTACGCAACCAATGCGCCGACAACGTTTGCAGATTCCAAGCATGCTAATGTGGTCATTGAGGAAGGTGCATCCTGTCGCCGCTGCCACACTCACGAAGGTGCGGTTCTCGGCGCTGCCTACGGCCTGACCGGTGATAAGAGTGTTCTGGACAATGCGGCATATCAGGGCGCTGTTCCGCTGAGTAACGGGTATACACAGTTCAAGTGTGCAACATGCCATGAACATGGCGCCGGACTACGTACCGTAAAGGCACGGGACGCCGCCGGAAATGTTGTTAACTGGAATCCCAGCGGCAGCAACTTGCGCAATGACCAATTCAATCTCTGTACCAGCTGCCACAACCTTAAAACCTTCGATGGTAAATTAATTATGGGCTCAGGATCGGCAGCATCCGGAACAACTACCGTCGGACATCATGAAACTTCCTGGTACCGGGTTATCGGCACTACACATAACAACAGCCTTGACAACACTGCAGCCGGCAGCAACGGCGTCACAGGGTATGTCATTCGCACTACGGGCGAGAATCCCTGTTTCGATTGCCACGCTCATGAGGCGAAAACCAACACCAGAGAAGTTGCAGCCGATGCAACAAAAGCCACGATTTATACGGAATGGGCACAGTCAGGGCATGCCGGCGGACTGTTGAATGCCAAATACGCCGCTGCCGCTCTTGCATCCAGTGGAACCGCAGAGGTTGACGAAGTCACAAATGCCGTTACGACAGCGCCAGCCTGGGCAGATCCGGGGCACGATTGGAGTGCAACCGGCAATCAGGCCTGTCAACGGTGCCATACCGCAACAGGTGCCTCAAACTATCTGAGCGGTCCTGTTGCGTACGACAATACGAAGAACGATTTTTCACATCTCTACAATGCAAATTCTACATCGACACGAAGCAAACAATGGAGTACTTCAGCTCCGGCGGCAACCCAGCACGAACTCCTCTATTGCTGGGGATGTCACAGCAACTCCGGTTCCGGCGTTGTTCGCAATCCGGGAGCGGTAACAGCTGATTTTAACTTCAATGGTGCTAAAGCGGTGTTCCCGGATGCCGGAACATCGAATGTGTGTATCTCGTGCCACTCCGGGCGCGAGAGCGGCGAGACCATTTCCGCCCTTTCCGATGCCGGAATGAATAACGTCAGTTTCAAAAACTCCCATTACATGGCAGCTGCCGGCCTGATGTATGTCAAATCAGGGTACACCGCATTCATCGACCCGGGTACTGCAATCGGCACCAGCACCTATGGCAAGTCTCTTACCTCCGATACCGATGGTGGTGCGCTCACCAGTACGCACCGTAAACTTGGTACTGCTGCAATTAATGGCGACAGCCACAACACCGCATTTTTCGTTCCCGGAAATCTTGATTCCGGCGGTCCTTGTGTCGCCTGTCATATGGCAAGTAAACACCATACCCTTGAAATGGATGCAACTGCATTCAATAGTGTTTGTGTGAAGTGCCATACCAAAGAGGGGACAACAACCCTGACGGCGGATAATTTCAAAGCGGTCTTCATCGAAGAGCAGGCGGTGCCGTTTCAGAATGCCTTGACTCTGGCTCTGTCCGTTCTGAAAACCAGATTTAATATCAGCTATGATCAGGCAGCATACCCGTATTTCTTCGATGATGCTCTGTTGCCGACTGTCGGGGCGGTAAAAGACTGGACCCGCGGTGGCACACTGACCGCTGCGGAGGCCAAAAAGCTTATGGGTGCATGTTTCAATATAAACATTCTGAAGCGTGACCCGGCAGCCTATGTACATGCCCGCACCTATGCTCGCAGACTGCTGTACGATAGCATTGACTTCCTGGACGACAACAACATCAATATGTCCACCGGGGCAACAGCTGTCGCAACCTTCCCGCTAGTTTATGTCAAAGGGACGACGGCAACGGATGCTGCTACTACCGAAGCACTAAAGTATCTTGCCGGTTACAACAGAACATCAGGCGCATGGAACGCGCTGGAGCGACCATAACAGGCTATTGATGTAATGGTGTAGATCTAAAGCGTAAAGTGCCCCGTCTCGCAAGAGGCGGGGCACTTTACATATCGACACGTATGCCGTCGATATGTCCGCATAATGTGGAGTCCCGCAAATTTCCTTTGCCCACCATATGTGACGGTTAAGTTAAATACGACGGCAGATGTTGGCAGTTATAATTCCCGCCTCATTAATCACTCTCCGGTTTGTTAAACATAATCAGTATCTTATCCCATTGACATCCGTAGTTCCCTCTTGGCGCGAATTGTGAAGTGTATTCTTACGTAGCCGGTCATCAGGACGTAGCCCGGTTTATGGTGTATAATTCAAACAGTTACACAAGGAGACGTAATGCGAACAAAATCCATTCTTTCAATGATTGCCCTGACAGCAGTCGTCATGACCTTCAGTATCAATGACGCCGGTGCCGCAGTTTCCGTGCAGGTGGGAGCTCCGAATTTCAATTTCAGCATCAGTGACTACCAGCCTGCGCCACCGAACGTGTACGTTCATAGTGATCAGGGCCGTCCGTACTATGTGGAAAGAGATCGCCGGGTGTACATGGAAAGGAGAAAGCCGGGCAAACATTACAAATATGACAAAAAACATCACGAGGATAATGGCCGGGGTCACGGTCATGACAAGCACGGTAGAAATGACTAGGATTGTTGAGGTCATCACCTATAACCATTGGAGGACACCATGAAGAAAAGTATCTACGGTTTGATAGTAGTGTTGTTGCTGTTATGCCCGGCGACGTATGCCAAAGCCCAGGTGAGTATCGGTATCGGATTACCGAATTTGAGCATCGGGATCAATCTGCCGATCTATCCGGATCTCGTCCCGGTGCCCGGGTATCCGGTCTATTACGCTCCGCAGATGGATGCCAATTATTTCTTTTACGACGGTATGTACTGGGTTTACCAGGACGATAACTGGTATGCGAGTTCCTGGTACAACGGTCCCTGGGGGATTGTAGAACCATACGCCGTGCCGCTGTTCATCCTGCGCATTCCGGTGCGCTATTACCAGCAGCCGCCTGTCTACTTTCGCGGGTGGCAGTCGAATGCTCCGCCCCGCTGGGGACAGCACTGGGGTAGAGACTGGGAGCATCGTCGAAGCGGATGGGACAGGTGGAACCGCAGTTCTTCACCGGGACGGGCACCGCTGCCTGTTTATCAGCGACAGTATACCGGGGACAGATATCCCCGCGCCGAGCAGCAGCATGAGCTGCGAAGCCAGAGTTACCGCTACCAGCCGCGCGACAAGGTGATTCGGCAGCACTTTAAAGAACAGGGCAGAGAAAAGGCACCAGCACCCGCTCAGCGGGGAAAACAGGAAAGTGCTCCGACGAGAAACCAGGCCCAGCCTGATATGCATCGCTCTGCACCGCCACAACAGAGTGCACCGGCTGCACAGCATCAGCAGCCACAGCGTGGAGAAAATGCCCAACGCCCGGCTCCGGTACAGCCTCAACATCAACAGCCCGCAGCACAGCAACCCGCTGCACAGCGTCAGCAGCCAGCCGCTCAGCATCAACAGCCTGCCGCACAACATCAGCAGCCGGCACCACAGCGTCAGCAGCAACCGGCAGCGCAAGAGCAGGAACGCAGGGGAGGCCAGCAGCCTCAGGACTCTGATCGCGGGCGGGGACAAGGGCAGAATAAAGACGAGGAACGAGGACGGGGTCGCAATTAGCCTGAGTTTGCTTAGTACTTCAAATGCTAACCCCTCTTAGTCATAAGCTCTAACTTGAGCAAAAAATACAGATTATTCCCCCTCCCCTTGCGGGAGGGGGTTAGGGGGTGGGGGAGGTTGCCATAAGTATCATGCTGATTTCATGGCAGCTTCCCCCCCCACCCTAACCCTCCCCCGCCAAGGGGGAGGGGATTAAAAGCTCAAAGTTGGCGCATATGGGACCGAGGGGGGTTAGATTTAGATTTTACAAGCTACCCGCAAGATTGAAGGAGTTTCAATGCAGACACTTATTGATCTTTTCAATACCTTCGAGAAATTGGGGGATAAAACCGCTTTCGTGAACCGTACCGGTGTACGACGGTTCAAAGTGTCCTATCTTGAACTCCACGATCTTGCACTGAAGATGGCAAACCTGCTGGCACAGAACGGCGTGGCCGCAGGAGATCGGGTCCTCATCTGGGGGCCCAACTCTTCCTGGTGGGCGATAGCATACTGGGGAATCATAATCCGTGGCGCGATCGCCGTACCGGTCGATTTCATGTCCGATATGGCGCGCGCCGACGGAATCCGCACTCTCACGAAGTCCGCCGTTGTCCTGCAGAGCCGCTTTAAAGCCGAGCGGATAACGGATGCGGTTTCGCTGCTGCTGGAAGATCTGCAATACCTGCTTGAGGACGTCCCGCCGATTGGAGCGATTGCATCTGCCGCACCGGAGGATACGGCGCAGCTTGTCTATACTTCCGGAACCACCGGCAACCCGAAAGGGGTCATCCTCAGCCACAAAAACCTGATTGCCAACATGATCCAGATTAACCGGCAGGTGTCGATTATTACCTCCGGTTTCAATTTCCTTTCCCTGCTTCCGCTGTCTCACATGTTCGAGCAGATGGGAGGGTTCTTCACGCCGCTGTACCGTGGCGCAGCAATCGTGTACCTGCGCACGCTCAAACCTTCCGCAATCATGGGCGCACTCGGCGAAGAGGATATCTACGTTATCATGTCGGTCCCCCGTCTCATGCAGTTGCTCAAAACCACCATCGAACGGGAACTGGAGGAGAAGCATCTCTCCGGCCTGTTTAAAGTCCTGGCACAATACTCACTGCATCTTCCCCTGACAATCCGCCGGATGCTCTTTTATCCGATTCAGAAAAAGTTTGGCCGGAACTTCACCGTCTTTGTCTCAGGTGGTGCTCCGCTCGACCCGGATGTATTCAATTTCTGGCGCAGTATCGGCTTCACAGTTCTGGAAGGATATGGTCTCACTGAAACATCACCGGTTCTTTGCGTCAATACCATGGAGCGCCAGGTGGCAGGTTCCGTCGGTCCGCCCCTGCCGGGGGTTGAAGTGAGGATAGACGACAAGGAGGTTGTGGTTCGCGGGGACAATGTGTTTTCCGGTTACTACGAAAACGAACAGGCAAGCCGTGATGCCTTTACAAGCTTTGGCTGGTTCCGGACCGGCGACATAGGGGAGATCGGACCCGACGGTTGGCTGACCATCAAGGGGAGAGAAAAAGAGTTAATCGTCACCGGTTCGGGAATCAAAGTATATCCCGATGAACTGGAAGCGATACTGAACAAGATCACCGGAGTGAAAGAGTCATGCGTCATTGGTGCAGAGAAAGGAGAGGGGGAGGAAGTACATGCCGTATTGCTGCTGGATGGAAGCGGCGCCGCCCCTGATAAAATCATTGCCACGGCAAACGGCAGTCTGGACGCGCTGCACCGGATTACCGGTTTTACCGTCTGGAATGAACCGGAATTTCCCAAGACCACCACGCTCAAGATCAAAAAATTTGCGGTAAAGGAAGAGATTGAAAAAGGGTTGAAAGGGGGCGATGCATCGGTCAGCAGGGACAGTCTGCTCAATCTGCTCGCCAGGGTAACCGGTGTAGGCGCGGGAGAAATCCGTGAGGAATCACTGCTGGTGGACGATCTCGGTCTTACATCCATCGACCGGGTCGAACTTGTCAGTGTTTTGGAACAGGAATACCGTCTCGATATTGAAGATACCCAGATAGGGCTGCTGACCAAAGTTTCAGACCTGCGACAAATCATTACAAAACGGGAAAAAGTGGCCCGGCACGACCATTTCCGCTTCTGGACGAATTCCCGCGTATGCCGGGGGGTGCGGATGGTGTGGGACACCCTGTTCCATGGCCCTTTGCTGCGCAGTTTCACCACACTGGAGGTGCAGGGACTGGAACATCTGGAAAACCTGGCCGGGCCGGTATTTTTTGTCTCCAACCATGTAAGTTACCTGGACCAGCCGGCCATCCTGCTGGCGATGCCGCCAAAAATCCGCTACGGAACCGCCACTGCCGCCTGGGAAGAATTCTTCTTCGGGGATTTTCACGGCATCACGCGGATTGTCCGGCGTCTCTGTTACGAGTATGGAACCGTGTTGTTCAACCTTTTTCCGCTTCCGCAGTCGCAGGGATTCCGCCGCTCACTCGAATTCATGGGAAAGCTTGCCGACGCCGGCGTTAACATCCTGATTTTCCCAGAGGGGGGGCATTCCAGAGACGGCCAGATGCAAGGCTTCCATCTCGGATTGGGCATCATGGTCAAAGAAGTGGGAATTCCGGTGATACCGATAAAAATCAGCGGTACCGGGCAGGTGCTTCCGCACGGGGCGTATGTTCCAAAACGGGGCACCGTGACGGTAACCTTCGGAGAGCCGCTGCGGTTTCGCTTCGAAGAACAGGCAGAAATAGTCGAAATCACCCGGCAGGCGGTGGAAAAACTTTAAAATTTGGGCAGCATCTTCCGGTTTGGTCTTTGCACCAATGATTTAAAGCCCTGTAGGGGCGTTTGATGCTAGCCGTGGGATTTATCCCACGGAAAAAATATCAATTATTCATTCGTCACGTACGTGACGATGCGAAATTATCCTCTCATTTCCGGGGAATGAATTCCCCGGCTACCGTCAATCTGTCGCTAGGCGACGTAAGCAAAAAACTTACAGATAACGTTGGATTTGTTGTTGTGACGGATTTGGAGGTTTCACCATTATGACGACTGCCGCAGCGCCCATATCACTTGCATATCGCCGCTACGCTCTCGGTCTTCTGTTGTCGGTGAACCTGCTTAACTACATCGACCGGCAGGTGCTTTTCGCGGTGTTCCCGCTGATCAAGATAGACCTGAAGCTTTCCGATACGGAACTGGGTTTTCTTGGAAGTGCCTTCATGCTCAGTTATCTGCTTTTTGCTCCACTCTTCGGTTGGCTTGGAGACCGGTGGAGCCGCACGAAACTTGCTTCAGGCGGCCTCGTCGTCTGGAGTCTGGCAACTGCTCTGGCCGGTTTTGTTTCCGGATACCGGACCCTGCTCGCCGCCCGTGCCACTGTCGGTGTTGGTGAGGCCAGTTTCGGTACGGTTTCTCCGGGGCTGATCTCCGATTTTTTCCCGAAGGAACGTCGGGGCCGGGTACTTGCCTGGTTTTATGTCGCCATACCGGTAGGCAGCGCGCTCGGTTACCTGCTCGGTGGAGTTCTGGGGCAGCGGTACGGGTGGCACACCGCTTTCCTGATGGTCGGCGTGCCGGGTCTGCTGCTTGCCGTTCCCATTGCGTTGCTGCGTACTCCCCCCCGTGGTGGTGACGCCCCTCACCCGGCCTCCGGCCACCCTCTCCCGGGGGGAGAGGGGGAAAAAGCTTCCTCTGGATATGCCGCCCTGTTCAGAAACCGTTCGTTTGTCAGCAATACCCTTGCCATGGCGGCAATGACGTTCGCCATCGGGGGGCTTGCCCAGTGGATTCCCTCGTTTCTCTATCGTGTTCATTCACTTGACGTGGCGCGAGGAAATACACTGTTCGGCGCAACTACTGTCCTTGCGGGGATACTCGGCACGATGGCCGGCGGATGGCTTGGTGACCGCTGGCAGAAAAGCAACGGCAAAGGGTATCTGCTGGTATCCGGCTGGGGGTTTCTGATCGGTACCCCGTTTGCGGTCTGGGCTATTCTCGCCCCCGGTTTGAACTCCTGCATGATTGCGATATTTTTTGCTGAATTCTTCCTGTTTTTGAATACCGGGCCACTCAATACCGTCATTATCAACGTGACCAATCCGGCCGTCCGTGCCATGGCTTTTGCGGTAAATATATTTTTTATTCACGCACTGGGTGATGCAGTGTCTCCCTCCATACTCGGGTGGCTCTCCGATCAGTGGGGGTTACGCACCGCCCTCCTGATAACACCCTGTGCGATGGTACTCGCCGGTCTGTTGTGTTTTCTCTGCGGCAGGTATGTGGTGCAGGACATGGCGTCAGTTGAAGAAGTTTAATCGTTGAAACGGTATAAACCTAAAAAACATTTGAAACACAGAGCAACTG
>JANXZX010000137.1 GCA_025355325.1 Geobacteraceae bacterium | reverse complement strand
CGTACTCGCTAGAAACCTGATAGCCACCGGATGTCGGTGATAAGGTCTCTAGCCGGACGTAAGCTCGTGGCCGTCCGGGGGCATTCACACCGGCATCAAAGGCAAACAGATATTCCTCTTTTGGCGGCGCACCGAACTGGGGAATTGATTGGTAGGTAGCGCCGGTGATGTTGCCGGGGAAGGATACCGCCACCCAATCGCTGTTATCGGGGGCTAGCGAGGTATAGTTCGAACCCTGCTGGATTTGGCTGATCCCCACGGTAATGGGGGGAGGAATGGATGCGCTGCGATCATCCCAAGTGAAAACCCTCAGGGTACTTGAGTTGTCCAGGGAACCCACCACCATACGGCCTGGCGCCCCTTGCACGAAATGGGTCTTGTTGAGGCCATTAGAACCGGACAGCTCGACGTAGCTATAGTTCACCACGCTTGCCGTAGGGTTGGCTATGTCGGCCAGCGACAGCCGCGCGACGATGCGCCGTCCCGTGTAGACTGATCCAGGATTGGGGAAACCGTGGTCAGTACCAACATACAAGAAGGTATCAGACCAAGCTAAATCAGGATAGTCCAGCCATTCGTTGGTCTTGGTACCCAGTCCAACACCCGTAAGGTCGGCGTAAGTCCAGGCGTTCCAAAAGTCGCTCTTGATGGCAGCAGGGGTTGCCCACGCAATACGGAGCCTGTCGGGTTGTGTAATCACTATTGTCGGGGTCTTGCTAGCGCATCCCGCAGTGCATTTTGTAATCGGCTGATACTGTAGCAGCCAAACGAACAGATTTTGATTCTTTAAATATACTACCACTTGGTCACAGCACAGGCCGCCGTCGCTTTGGGGGAAAAACGAGGTGCGTGCTGGATTACCTGGGGCAGCGCTGAACAAGTTCACATCGGTGAAGGAAGCCCCGCCGTTCTTAGAATAGCTAATGCCTGTATTGTAGGTAGAGAGTACTACGTCCCCTTCTGCATTGGCGGCAGCGTTTGGGTCTGGCGGCACACCAGCATTGGCACTACTGGTATTAATCGGGATACGTACAGATGCCCCACCCGCACTGGAGCCAAGATTGCTGCCACCAATATTGTTGGGATTGATGGGGTCTGCGAGTAAGCGTGGCGGACCAATCGGGATAAACATCGGCGTCTCGGCATTCGGGCCAAAAGAGGCAGGCGGCGGAGTTGGCGGATAGCTTACGTTGTTTGGATTTTGTATCACCGTTGTGCCAGGGGTGCTAGTAAAGGGGCCTGGCGGTGTGGCGCTTGGAGCGATCTTGTAAGTCGCGACGAAGTTCTGAAACTTATCGCCCTTGTCATCATTGTTGCGCTTATCGCCTTCGCTATGGTTGTGTTTTTCACCCTCGCCATTGATGCGCTTATAGGTACCTTTCAAGATGATCTGGCTTTCCTTACCGTCGATCGGTACCGTAATAATGCTGTCGAATTGTTTATCATCGCCTTCAGCTAGGTCACCGAGGGATGCAGGTAGGGAGGCTGGGCCGACATAGTTGCCGTGCTTCACTTTTAGTTCAGTGACTTTTAGATCGATGGCGCTACTGTGACCGATGTTTTTCAGTAGTAATTGAGCGCCGACTTTACCGCTGCCATCGTCCCAAACTGAGACTGCAACTGTGTCAATGATTATTTTGGGGGGAGAAGAATCAGGGTCGCCGGCCCGGGCTTGAATGGATGGGAAGAGCAGAAGTAATGTTAGACAAATCGAAAATAGATAGAATGGAATTGGTATCTTGCAATTATAGATTGCTTTCATCTTAATCTCCGCATTAGAGCAAAATAATTAAATAATTAAATAATTAAATAATTGGGTCAGACACTGATGTATCCTATGTTACCCGTAGGTTATTAAACATGAAATTTTATAAAAAAGATACAGATGTAAATTCGTACTTTTTGAAGTTGTTGTTCGATTATTTTGTGCCGATACCGTTACAAATGGGGCGTTTTTGCCAAAATTTGATTTATTCAACAACGCCATTAGTCTATTAAAACTACCGTACCGGCGTTAAATCATCGCCCTGTGTAACAACTTTATCAACGGTCGGCGTTTTTATAGCTAACGCCGCTTGTAGTCTTACGTTATCAGCCAGCATCTTTTCTTTCAACAAGTCATGATCGGTTTTCACGGGCGGTAGGCTTTTGATAAAGTCTATTACCTGGTTAGCTTCTTTATTTAACCCTTGTTCACGTAAAGCGTTCTCGGTAGCCATCCAAC
>JANXZX010000080.1 GCA_025355325.1 Geobacteraceae bacterium | reverse complement strand
GAGCTAACGACCTTGGTGGAACCATGCTTGAAGAAAATGTAGTTGCCGCGGCCGGTTGCAGTTTCTGTATGTCGCAGCAAGAGATGATCACCCTGATACACGGAGCCGGCTTCCGGGCGGCTCAGCGTACCACAACCTATTCGATTATTAGGGAGTTTACGGTTTGAGTTCTTTCCATAGGCAGGCTGGAACCTGCGAAATTATTACCACGTCGGCACGTTTGGTCGAAGTTGCCGATATCCTTTCCCGACAGACGGAGATTGCTGTCGATCTGGAGATGGATTCCCTCCACCACTATCGCGAAAAAGTATGCCTTGTACAGGTTTCGACCCGGCAACAGAGCTGGTTGATCGACCCGCTGGCAGTGACGTCTCTTGAGCCGCTGGCAGCGCCGCTGGGCAATCCTGAGATTCTGGTTGTCATGCATGGCGCGGATTACGACATCCGTTCACTGCACCGCGATTTCGGCATCGAGGTCACGAATCTGTTCGATACCATGATAGCGGCCCGTTTTCTGGGGATTGGGGAGTTTGGCCTGGCCGCACTGTTAAAGGCGCGATTCGGCATCGAACTGGACAAGAAATACCAGAAAGCCGATTGGAGCAAACGCCCCTTAAGTCGCGAAATGTGTTTGTATGCAGCGGCTGACACCTCGGATCTGCTCCCCCTCTATGATCAGCTACGTGCAGAGCTTGAAGAGAAACAGAGATTGGCATGGCTTGAAGAAGAGGGGACGCTGGTTTGCCAGGCGCGGGTGTCGGAAAAAGACGGCCCGTTATTTCTCTACTGTAAAGGTGCCAGCAAGTTACGCGGCCACTCTCTTGCGATCCTGGAAGAATTGCTCCAGATGCGGGCCCGACAGGCTGAACACCTTGATCGGCCGCCATTCAAGGTGTTGTCGGCTGATACTCTTATTGAAGTTGCAGAGAGCCGACCTCAAACGCTGCATGATTTGTCATTATTCAAAGGGATGACATCCGGACAGCTTCAGAGGCACGGCGCCGGAATTTTGTCGGCAGTCGAACGGGGAATGGAAACTCCTGAAGACAATCTGCCCCGTTTTCCGCGTACCGCTAAAAAAGAAATTACGGAATCGGTCAAGGAACGGCTGAAAAACCTCAAAGCATGGCGTGAGCGATTCAGTCTCGAACTCGGGCTTGATCCGGGGTTGCTGGCCCCAAATTGGCTGCTTGAAGCTGTTGCAGATACGGCCGGATCATCAATGGAGGAACTCAATACCATTCCCGGTATGAGAGAATGGCAAAAGGGACTCTTCGGAACGGATCTGCTTCGCATCCTTGCAATGGTCTAGACAGATGCGACGTCGCCGGGCCTTCGGTTCAACAGCCAAGCCACACGAGAAGAGATTCTGTGAATCAGGGTTTACTCTGATCGAGATAGCGGTGGTGATGGCTATTATCAGTATGGTACTTTTGCTGGTCATCCCCCGGCTCCCTTCATCAGACCAGGAAAACCTTAAAATATCCGCCCGAACACTGGGTGCTACGCTTCGATATGCACAGGAAAGGGCCGCCACATCACGGACGGCTTATTATCTTTCCCTTGCACCCGGAACTGAAACTGCGAAGATTTATGAAATCGGTGCTGATGGGAGTGCGAAAGAACCCTCCGATCCGATGCTGCAAAAAACTACGGTAAAAGAGGGTATCATCGTCGCTGATGTGCGCATACCGAGGCTGGGCAAGATCAGCGACGGTCAGGTGCGGGTGGATATCGGCGTGGCGGGTGTACGCGACTTTGTTACCATTCATCTCCGTTCAGCAGGGGGGCAATTCTGGACGGTGATGGCGTTTCCCTCCGGGGGAAAGGTCAAGGCTTTCGAGGGCTACAGCGAGGATCCGCCATGAGGGGTTTTACACTTCTCGAAGTAATGGTTTCCCTGGCCATCATGGCAGGAGTGCTCCTGACGGTGCTCGGATCGGTTAATTACCATCTTGGCATCATAGCCAACGAGCGCGATAACACCACCCTTACGCTGCTGGCCAGATATCGAATGGCGGAGTTGGAACAGGCGCCGGCCAAGGGAGAAGGGACTCTTGCACCGCTGCACCCTGAACTGAGCTGGAGTGCCGATCTGCTGCCGAGCGAGCTGCCCGGTCTGCAAAAACTGGTTGTCAAGGTTAAGCGCGTCAGTGATGGCAAGGAGGTGGCCCTTGTCAGGTATCTCCAGAAATAGCGGCTTTACACTGCTGGAAGTCCTGATCGCGGTCGTTTTGCTCGGCATTCTCACTGCTGCACTTTATGGCAGCTATTTCGGAGTGATTCGGGCAAGGGACCGTGCTTCATCCGGCATGGAATCGCGGCGGGAACTCGGGGCCACCCTTGATCTGATCCGCCGGGAGGTTTCATCCGCCCAGTTTAGTCGCGATGACAAGCGATTGCACTTTGTCGTGGAAGACCGCGATAATTTTGGTACGCAGTCATCGACGCTGGAGCTGACAACCCTGGCTCCTCCCGCCGCCGGGCAGGGGCGTACCGAATCAGGCACCGTTGTCGTTGCCTACAAGATCGTCGAGAAAGATAAGAAGCGCATTCTGATCCGTCAGGAGCGTGACCTGTTTTCCGAAGAAAAAACAATCCCGTCGTATCCGCAGATGGAGACGATCAGCTCCTTTCTGGTGGAATGTTATGACGGGTCAAAGTGGGTTAAAAGCTGGGATACTGCGATAAACCTTAGATTTCCGGTGAATGTCCGGGTGACCGTGAAGATTGAGGAGGATGGAAAACCGGTCGAGTTCTCGGTGCTCTCTGCCAGACGGGTAACCGGCTCATGACGGGGCGACTGAGAAAAGAAGGCGGTTTCGCCCTGATACTGACCCTGGTTATAACGGCGTTGATGGTGGCGGTGCTGGTGGAGATGATCCATCAGGTATATGTGGACACTTCGCTCAGCCGCAGTTTTCGTGATGGTCAGCAGGCTTCAATATTGGCCGAATCCGGTGCGGCGGGGGGCGCGAAGCTTCTGCAAATGGCTCTTTCGGGGCGCGCTTACACATCGCTTACCGACCGCTGGGCAACACCGTTTAAAATTGATGACGAGGCCGGGGCGCTGGAAATTACCATCAGCGAAGAAAGCGGTAAAATAAACGTCAACGATGTGGCGCAACAGAAATCGATGGAAGTGCTGCAGCGTCTCGGTAAGCGTCTGAAACTGCCGGTAGATATATGGCCTGCGGTCAAGGACTGGGTTGATGCCGATGACACCGAGACCTCCGGCGGTGCGGAATCATCCTATTATAGGACTCTGAAGCCGCCATACAGCGCACGTAACGGAAAAATATCGAGTTTGACGGAATTGTCGCTGATCAAGGGGATAACAACGGAGATTCTTGGCAATCTGCGTCCGTTTTTGACGTTGTATTCGGAACAGCTTAATTCACCGTTGTCGAAGATCAACGTCAATACCGCACCCAAAGAGGTGTTGACCGCTTTGGATGACCGCATTGATGACCGGATGGCGGAGCGTATCGTGCAAGAGCGGAATGTCCAGCCGTTTAAAGTAACAGGGGAACTCTCTTCACGGGTGCCCGGCATGGAGACGATTGCCACAGGCCTGGGGGGAATGATCACAGTCAAGGGCACTCTCTTCAGAATAACCTCCGTTGCCAGGGTAAAAGATGCCGGACGGACAGTTGAGGCAGTTGTGCGGGTGTCGGGCGGTGCCACGGATGTTCTGTCATGGCAGGAATATTGAGCAACACGTATTAACAGGCGGGTGAGGGTTCAGCGTACATGGATTATCTGATACTGCAGGCGGAAGAAAAACAGCTTACGGTTGCCCATTTCGGGGTGTCCGGACGCGCCACGGAGTTGGTCGGGGCTGCCATGATCGAGCTGAACGATGATCAGACTCTGGCTGACGCTCTTCGGGGTATAGCCGGTAAAATAACCGGTTCCCCGCGCGTTGTACTGTGCCTTCCCCCGGTGCTGTTTGCACAGCGTACGGTTTCACTGCCGTTTACCAATCTCCGCAAGGTGCGCGAGGTGCTCCCGGCTCATCTTCAGGGAGAAATCGCCCTGCCGGTTGAAGATCTGGCGCTGGAAGTTATGCCGATTGGAGACGGTCAGTTCTTGGCACTGTGGGCCAGGAAGAGCGAAATCAGCGCCGCAATCGCACAGTTGCGGGAGGCGGGCATCGAACCCCAGATTGTCAGTTCGCTTCCGTTCGGCTTGCCTGAGCTGCCCGGATTACCGACGGATTGTGTCGTATGTGACGGGAAAACACTGGCGCTGTTGCGGGAAGGGCAATTGGCCTATTTCCGCGCGTTCAATGCAGATGTGACCGCTCCGATGATAGCCTCTGCGCTGTCGGTTCTGGAACTTTCCGGAGGTGAACTCCCGTCGCGACTCTGTCTGATTGGCCCGGATGCTGATCGACTTGCCGCAGGCGATGCGCTGCCGCTGCCGGTCGAAGTGGTAGACGTTCCGCCCGAGCTGGGGCGGTTGTTTAAAAACGCTGAAACCTTTCAACAGCTGGCCGGACTCTACGCGGTGGCACGCGCCGGTTTTGCTGGCACGCTTCCCGATTTCCGGAGGGGAGAGCTTGCCTGGACCGCCGGAGATGTAAAGCTGCGCAAGAAGCTTATTCTGACCGGTATTCTGGTAGTGGCCATTGTAATGCTGCTGTTCATAAGCAAAGGACTTCAGTATCGAGCCGTCTCAGCCGACACGGCTTCAGTGAACAAATCTATCACGGCGATCTATCGCGAGATTTTCCCCACGAGAGCGAAAGCAGTTGATGAAATATCCGAAATCAAAGGCGAGATAAAAAAACTTGTCGGTGTTGAAAGTTCCAGCGAATATCTGGCTGTTCTGAAAAAACTGGCCGAAGCAAAAGGAAACAGCATCAACGGCCTGTTCGAAGCAGAGTTGGAGGGTCGCAGTGTGCGGATTAAAGGGGATGCCCGTTCCGCTCAGGCGGTCAATGAATTCAAAAGCACGCTTACTCCTTTTTTTGCCGCTTCCGAATTGGGTGAGGTAAAGAGTCGTCCGGATGGCACGGTCGGTTTCACCCTGACCGGAACGCTCAAGGAGGGGACAAAATGATGCTTCTTGAAACCCTTCGCAATAGATGGCAGGATCTGGACAGCCGGTCGCGTCTTTGGGTCGGTTATGTTTTGATTGCGCTTCTGGCAGCGGCGGTCGGCTGGTCGGCGCTGAATTCGAAAGTACGAGCGCTTGAAAAAAAGCGGGCCTCTCGTGAAATAGTACTAAAGGAACTGCTGTCACTGAAATCGGTATATAAGTCGGCCCGACAGTCATCCGATCAGTTGACCGGGCGTCTCGCCTCGCTTCGTCCGGATGATTCACCGGCCAAGATTATTGAAGATACCGGCATTAAAGGGAAGTCGGTTAAAATCGTGCCACTCAAGGGCGAAGAACGGAGCGGCTTTACTGAAGATGCCGCCGATATCCGGATTGACAGTTTAACCCTTAACGAAGCGATTAATCTGCTCTATCGCCTGGAAAAAGGGAGCCGTCCGCTTGTTATTAAAAAATGTAATTTGCGGGTACGTTTTGAAGATCCTACCCGCTGTGATTTGACCCTGGTTCTGGCACTACTTAAACCGGCGCCGGGCCAGCCGAAGCGATGAAAGCAGCATTGCTGGCACGGGGAGCCGCCATCCTGGCTGCTGTCCTGATACTTTTTCTGCTGTTCAGTTATCTGCTTTTTCCGACGGCGAGTATTGACGTCGCAGTTGCCCGGATGCTGTCTCGACAGGGGGTAACGCTCACTCCGGCGGTGCACAAGACCCTGCTTCCCGGTCTGGCGTGGGACAATGCCCTGTTGTCGTCAGAGCAGGGAGCGATACTCAGTTGTGAACGGTTGCAGATCAGGGCACTGCTGCTCCCCTTGTTTCTTGGACGGGCGGTAGTTACCGGGGGGGCAACAATCGGAAAGGGGCATCTGGACATCAGGTATGCCATGAATGGTCAAGCTGCTCTGGATCTTGATGCAGACGGCATCTCCCTGACCGATATCCCGTTCTTCAAAAGCGTTCTGGGGGCCAAAGCGGCCGGTCAACTTTGGAGCCGGGGCTCTTTGCAGCGAGGTTCGAAAGGGCTGAGTGGTGAACTGAAACTGGAGATAAAAAAACTCGAATTTTCGGGTGTCAAGCTGGGGGCGTTTCCGCTTCCGGATGTTACTGACCTGAAAACCCAGGGGATGGTCAGGGTCAGTGGCGGGAAAGCCCGCCTGGAGAGCTTTACGCTGGAGGGTGATGGCATTTACATGCGGCTTTCCGGTGATATACCTTCGGATGCCAATGCCGGCGTGACTCCTCTCAATATGAGCCTGGAGATTATGCCGAAACCGGAATTTCTGGAAAAGCAGAAGCTGGTATTCATGCTGCTGGCCAAGTTCATGGCCTCTCCGGGAGTTTATAAAGTGCCGATTAGTGGTACACTTTTAAAACCGCAGATTTTGTAGAGACAAGGGGGAAAAGCGGATGGCGATCAAGCTTGGCGAACTGCTGCTGAATGAAAAACTGATTACCCCGGCGCAGCTTGATGAGGCGCTAAAAAACCAGACCATATTCGGTATTAAGCTGGGTAGCGCTTTGATTGAACTCGGGTTTATATCCGACGAACAGCTGTGCACCCTTTTGAGTCAGAAGCTGGGAGTTTCCGCAGTCCCTCAGCGAGCATTGTCGTGGATATCTCCGGAGGTTCTTGCGCTGGTACCGACAGAATTGGCCGCTAAATACCGGGTGCTTCCTCTCAGGCTTGAAGGGAAAAAACTGGCTCTGGCAATGGCAGATCCAACCGATTTTAAAGCGATTGATGAGGTGGCCTTCGTAACAAGTTGTGTTGTTATTCCTTACATTGCGCCGGAAGTCCGGATCGCTGCGGCTCTCTCGAAGCATTATAATATCCGGCGCGATGACCGTTTCCTGCGGATTGAGGTGGAGCTTGACAACCAAAGGAGAGCCGTTTCGCCAGCGCGAACCGACAAAAATGCCGAAATAATTGAAAACCCGATGGCGAAAATTACCGAAGAGCTGCTTAATATCAATATCCCCCGTGAATCAGATGTGTTTGCCTCTTTGCCAGGGACTGAACAAGAACCTGCTTCACCGGTTGATACGGCGGACCGGTATACGGTCGATCAACTTTCGCTTGAGTTTGCCTCTGCAACGAATCGTGATCAGGTTGCAAACGTATTCATCACCTATCTTGGCCAGGAATTCAGGGTCGGTGCCCTGTTCATTATCCGGAATGACACAGCGGTCGGCTGGCGCGGCATCGCCGATGGGAAACGTCTTACAGAACTGGAAAACATGGCTATTCCCCTGAGCAGGTTTTCCGTAATGAAAAATGTCATTGAAACCCGCTTGTACTCAATGAGCAGGTTGATGGAAAGACCAGAAAACACGCAATTGCTTGATGTCCTCGGGGTGGATTACGACACACCGCTTCTGGTACTGCCGATTGTCATGATGAATAAAGTCGTTGCTGAAGTTATCGTTTCAGCTGATAAGGAAGCGCTGGGTGCGCGGCTACAGGAGCTTCAGAAGTTGGTGTACAAAGCATCACTGGCATTTGAAATGCTCATTATAAAAAACAAGATTCTGATGACATGAAGATCGCCTTGTTCGGAGGCAGCTTCAATCCGATTCACAACGCTCATCTGCGCATCGCCGGAGAGGCACAGATGGCCTGTGGTCTCGAAAGGATCATTTTTATACCGGCGGCAGACCCGCCACACAAAGCGGTAGCGGGAGACGTTTCATTTGAACATCGCTCAAATATGGTCGGCATTGCTCTTGTCGGCAGAGTCGGCTTCGAAATGTCACCCATCGAAGCGGAGCGGGGCGGAAAATCATATTCCATTGATACGATCCGGGCTTTTCGCCGACAGTTTCCGGGTGACGAACTGTTTTTTATTATCGGTGGCGATTCATTTCTGGAGATCGGCGCGTGGCACCGTTACGCCGAGATCTTTTCTTCATGCAATCTGATTGTTGTCGAACGTCCCGGCAGCACCATCTTCAACCCGCAGGAAGCACTGCCGGAAACCGTCAGGAACGAGTTCCGGGTACAGAGCGAAAGCGGCATTTTGACTCATGTGTCAGGCACCGAAATAAAGTTTATCACCGGTTCACCATTGGAAATATCATCGACGGAAATCCGTCGGCTTGCCGCAACAGGAGCCGATATTTCCCGATTTGTACCACCAGATGTAGCAGCATATATCTCGCAGCAAAGGATCTATAACCAATGCCAGTAAAAAAAACAGCAGCCGTAGAAAAAACAACCCTGACCCCCAGTGAGCGCGCGCTCAAATGCGCCGAACTGGCGTATGACAAGAAGGCCTATGATATCTGTGTTCGCGACATCTCACGGGTCTCGTCGATTGCCGATTATATGGTGATCATCTCCGGCTCGTCCGACAAACAGAATCAGGCAATAGCCGACAATATCCGCACCGGATTGAAGAAATACGGCAAGGTCAACGACATTGAGGGGGCAAACGACGGCAGATGGATCGTCATGGATTACGGTGATGTGCTGGTACATATTTTCCACGACCAGATCCGCCGCTATTATGATCTGGACGGGTTGTGGGGTATGGCTCCCGAACTTGAACTGGCGCCGGAAATCAAAGCGTCGCGCAAGGGCTCTGATTTTTGAAAATCAAAGTGCTCTGGGTCGGCAAAAGCCGTGATCCGTGGGTCAAGGATGCGATCGACGAATACGCCGGGCGCATCCGGCGGTATACACCTCTGGAACTGGTCGATATCCGTGATGAGAAGGGCGCCGAAGCCGAAGAAATGCGCCGCCGGGAATGCGAACGCCTTGAAAAACAGATCTCACCCGGCGCAACACTGATTCTCCTGGATGAACGGGGGGAACAGATGGACTCTCCCGCACTGGCGACCTTTGTCGGCAAGCAGCGCGATAGTGGTGTGGGTGAGTTGATCTTCGCCATTGGCGGCGCGTACGGGTTTTCCGAAGAGTTCCGTCGGCGCGGCAAGCTGCTGGCATTGTCAAAAATGACTTTTACCCACCAGATGGTCCGGGCATTTCTGCTGGAGCAGATTTACCGGGCATTTACGATCCTGAACAAAGAGCCGTATCATCATTGATCCGAAAGGGCGTACCGATGAAAAAACCACTGCTTCTGATGATTCTCGATGGCTGGGGGATTAATCCCAACCCGCTCCACAATGCCGTTGCCTTGGCAAAAACCCCTCATCTGACGAAATACCTGAACGAATACCCGCATGCTGCGATCCGAACTTCCGGTATGGCGGTCGGTTTGCCCGAGGGTCAGATGGGCAACTCCGAAGTCGGGCACCTCAATATCGGTGCCGGCCGAATCGTCTACCAGGAATTGACCAGGGTCAGCAAGGCCATCATGGACGGCGATTTTTTTACCAATCCGGTGCTGCTCGACTGCATCGCCAAAACCAGGGCAAGCGGGGGGAGGCTGCATCTCTCCGGCCTGATCTCCGATGGCGGGGTGCATTCGCACAACACCCATCTGTACGCTCTGCTGGAACTGGCAAAACGGGAAGGATTAAAGGATGTCTTTGTCCATTGCCTTCTGGATGGTCGTGATACGCCACCCCAGAGCGGCGCTGAGTATCTGGCGCAACTTGAGGCGGAAATCGCCCGCATCGGCTGCGGCAAAATCGCTTCTGTTATGGGCCGTTACTATGCCATGGATCGGGATACCCGATGGGATCGGGTGGAAAAAGCGTACAATGCAATGGTGCATGGCCTGGGTGAACTGTGTACCTCGTCCCGTGAGGCCATTGAGCAGAGCTACGCCACCAAGATTTTTGATGAGTTTGTTCTGCCCACGGTGATCTGTCAGGACGGTGCTCCGGTCGGCCAGCTACTGGATGGTGACGGTTTCATTTTCTTCAACTTCCGTTCCGACCGTGCCCGTGAAATTACCCGGGCGCTGGCACTGAACGACTTTGAAGGCTTTGTGCGACACAATCGGCCGAAACTGGCCGACTATGTCTGTCTGACAGAATATGACGCAACATTCGGGCTGCCAATTGCCTTTGCCTCGACGGAGCTGTCCAATATTCTTGGCGGTGTTCTGGCCGATGCCGGACTGAAACAGCTGCGCATTGCCGAAACCGAGAAATATGCCCATGTCACCTTTTTCTTCAACGGGGGCGTCGAAACTCCCTTTCCCGGCGAGGACCGCGCCTTGATTCCATCACCGAAGGAGGTTGCCACTTATGACCTGAAACCGGAGATGAGTGCGTATCAGGTGACGGACAAACTGGTGAAACTGCTGGATCAGGATCTGTACGATGTGATCGTCCTCAATTTTGCCAATTGCGATATGGTTGGTCATACCGGTGTCGAAACGGCTGCGATCAAAGCTGTCGAAGCGGTTGATGCCTGTGTCGGTCGTGTGGTGGCAAAGGTGCAGGAAAAAGGTGGCGCAGTATTTATCACCGCCGACCACGGCAATGCCGAACAGATGCAGGATGAAAACGGTGAGCCGTTCACCGCTCACACAACCAATCCGGTCTGGCTGGTGCTGGTGGATGAGAGCCGTAAGGGCCTCAAGCTGCGTGAAGGCGGCAGGCTGGCCGATATCGCGCCAACCATGCTGAAGATGCTGGGGTTGGTGCAGCCGCCTGAGATGAGTGGAGAAAGTTTGATTTAATGGTGGGTTATGCCCTCCGGTTGTAACATAAAAAGCCGCCCGTTCAGTGTTAGCCTGACCGTGCGGCTTTTTTTGTGCGATAAAATGAGTTTGTGATATAGTTGGTCACATTTTTTAGATGCATAGCAAGTCTTAATTATAAACATACCTAGTGTGAGGTCCCATGAAAACAGCAATAATCCCCGCGACGAATCAACAATTCACGATCGGAAAAATAGTCTGCCTGGCGCGTAACTATGCCGAGCATGCCAGGGAACTGGGCAATGAGACTCCGACAGCGCCGGTGCTGTTCATGAAACCGGCTTCGTCGGTCATTGGCGATGGCGATACGGTGCTGATTCCCTCCTACTCGCAGGAATGTCATTACGAGGTAGAACTGGCGGTTCTGATCGGTACTCAGGCGCGCAACGTTTCAGTGGAGAGTGCGATGGCACACGTTGCCGGGTATGGTGTGGCCATAGATATGACGCTGCGCGATGTGCAGAACCAGATGAAAGCCAAGGGGCTGCCGTGGGAGATCGCCAAAGGGTTTGATACTGCCTGCCCGTTGTCCGATTTTGTCCCGGCCGCATCGGTTGCCGATCCTCACGCATTGAACCTGAAACTTGCAGTTAACGGCGAGGGGCGGCAGAACGGTACCTCCTCCGATATGATCAACCGCATTCCGCAGATCATTGCCTATATTTCAGGTATTTTTACTTTGAATCCGGGGGATGTTATTCTGACCGGTACACCGGCCGGAGTTGGTCAGGTGCGGGCTGGAGATGTCATGACCGCTGAGATCGCGTCGGTAGGGCGTTTGGCGATTCCGGTCGCTTAGCGCTACTTAAGAAACATGCGAAGCAATTACCTCAGGCATAAGAAGCGTCTTCCCAGGTTCATTCGCCTGTTAAGCCGCCTGCGCCCATTGGAACTGCCGGTCACCCATCGGCACAACAGTGTCGAGCTCTTTCACGGTGGGAGACAGTTTTTTGAGGCGCTTTTTGACGCCATCCGCTCTGCCGAACACACTATTCTGCTGGAATATTACCTCATTCACGATGATCATATCGGCATCGGGCTGGCGCGGGAGCTGGGAGCTGCCGCCCAGCGCGGTGTTGAAATAAAGTTGATATACGACTATATCGGTTGTCTCGAAACGCCTTCATCATACTTTAAAAAACTGGCTCTTCAAGGCGTCAAGCTGCTTGCTTTCAACGTCCCGTCTTTTGCTCGTGGTGTGTACTGGTTCGATAAACGGGATCACCGCAAGATGACGATTGTCGATGGCACGCTGGCTTTACTGGGTGGATTCAACATCGGGGACGAATATGCCGGCTGCGTGACCGGTAAACAGAGCTTCCGGGATATTGGCTTCAGCATTCGGGGCGAGGCGGTATGCGAGCTGGAGGCGGTGTTCAATACCACCTGGAATGGCGACCGGGAGGAGGCTGCCGGCTTACCGGCGATATGCCGCCCCCATCGAACTAATGACAAAAGAGGAGATGCGGCGGTCAATATCATTAGTGGCGGCCCCCGTCAGCGACGCTCCTATATCCGCGAAGCATTTCAGGTTAATATTGCCTCCGCTGCCGAAGAAATCCTTATTGCCACCCCCTACTTTGTGCCAGGGCCGCGCATTATCCGCTCCCTGTTGCGAGCTGTCCGCCGGGGCGTCCAGGTGCGGTTGCTGCTGCCGGCCCGCAGCGACGTGCCGTTTATGCTGCTGCTTGGCAGAGCTTCGTATGCAACGCTGCTGCGGGGTGGTGTTGAAATTTATGAGCTGGAGCGGGAAATTCTGCACGCCAAAGTCATGCTGATTGATGGTGAACGCGCCGTTATCGGCTCAGCCAACCTCGATCAGCGCAGTTTTCATCGAAATTTCGAGATCAACTGCATGGTTGATAACGTGCAGTTCGGCGGTCAGATTCGGGAGCTGCTGCTGGAGGAAATTAACGATTCCAGCACAGTGGAACTGGATATTCATGAGCGGCGCGGCATGGTAATCAGGATCATGGAGAGGGTGGTGAGGCTGTTCGGGTGGTTCTTGTGACCGCTGGATTGATTGACAGTCATTGCCATCTTGATCTGGAACCGCTCAGCTCAGACCTTCCGCATATTGTGCAGGAAGCCGATGTCGCGGGAGTGCAGGGCTTCGTCGTGCCCGGCGTGCATCCCGACGGCTGGGCCGGTATATCTGCCATCGTGGCGCAGTACCCCCGGATCATGCCGGCATACGGCATCCACCCTATGCATGCAGATTGTCTTGATGATCAGATTCTTGAACGGCTGGCAGAAATTTCCGCGCACGGCGTTGCTATCGGTGAAATAGGTCTCGATCCGGTCTATACGGTTTCACTGGAACAGCAGGAGCGGGCTTTTCGGCAGCAGCTCCGGGTGGCTGTTGCCTGCGGCCTGCCGGTTCTGATTCATTGTCGTAGCGTGTTTCAGCGGGTCGTGACAATATTGCGCGAAGAGGGTGCTGACCGGGTGGGCGGGATTATGCATGCCTTTTCCGGTTCGGTGGAAATGGCGTGGGAGTTTATCAGGCTCGGATTTGCCATCTCGATTTCCGGTACCGTTACCTGGAATAATGCCGTCAAGCCGCTGCGCATCGCCCGTGAACTGCCGCTGGAACATCTGGTGCTGGAAACTGATGCTCCGGATATGACTCCACAGCGGTATCGCGGTGTTTTCAACCGCCCGGCCTGGTTGACGGAGACGGCACAGCGGGTGTCGGAGGTGCGGGGAGTGCCTCTGGAAGAGGTGGCTCGAATTACAACGGCTAATGTGCGTCGCATCCTGCATGCGGAACTAATTTCTGCCTGACGCTTTAATTCGACCGGATCTATGCTATCATTTACTTACTGTCATGCTGGATATCAAGGAGCAACCCCATGAAATATGTTTTATTACTGCTTGCCGGATGCGTTTTCACCATAAGCGGATGTGCAATGTTCAGCGCCTGGAAAAGCATCCCGCCACCGGGAGGGTGCGACCAGTGTCATACCACGGCGATCAGCGCCAACTGGCAGGCGGTTTACAAGCCGGCCGCAATATCCGATGAGCGTGGGCGTCTCTCCTTCCAGACCCCCGAATATAACCAGCCGACTCTGGGAGGGCAGCAGTCACCCCTGGAGACTAAAAAGGTACAGGAAATGGCCTGTTTTGACTGCCACAAGTCTCCGACTAATGCCCATAAGGAACGGAAAGGGCGCTTTCACCACTAGAAAGGCAGGCTTTTTCGCCCTGGCGGTGTCACCCATCGTGTTTGCTTGTGCGGCGTACTGTTGTACGCCTCCGCGCAACCACTCGGTTTCCTTGCCAGGACAAAAAATCCTGCCTTTCTCAATTGCCGTCGCGGCTGAATCGGTATCCTACTGCGCGCACAGTCTGAAAATGTTTTGGATGGGATGGTGACGGCTCGAAATATTTGCGGAGCCGGACAATAAAGTTGTCCAGTGTCCGGGTCTCGGTATCGCTGCTGTAGCCCCAGACGGATTGCAGCAGGTCGCTGCGGTGAATGGCCTGTCCTTCCTTTTGAAAAAAGAGTGACAGCACCCGGACTTCCATTTCGGTAAGATCAATTTCCCCCTGGGCTGTTCTGGCCCGGTATGACAGCAGGAATACTTCATTGTCGCCAAAACGGTACCCTTCCTCGACCGGTTCCGGCCGATACCAGGATGAACGTCGCAGCATCCCCTTAACCCGCAGCAGAAACTCCACCAGATTGAACGGCTTGGTGAGGTAGTCATCGGCGCCGTTTTCCAGCCCCTCCACCCGGTCGGCATCTTCGGAACGTGAGGTCAGCATCAGGATCGGGACTCGCGGGTCAAGTTCCCTGATGGCCCGGCAGGCCTGAAGTCCGTCCATGCCGGGAAGCATGACGTCGAGGATTACCAGATCAAAGTGCTCTATCTCCAACGTTTCAAGAGCGCGCTCGGCGGTTTCGAAATGGCTGACACGGAACCCCTCTTCCTCCAGATTGAAACAGATGCCGCGCGCCAGATGAATTTCATCCTCAACCAACATGATATGCGGTTTATCGTCTGTCATTCTCGTCACCTCATACTGCAGGAAATTTTACCGTAAATGTGCACCCTTTGCCGAGTCCGTCACTGGTCACGCCGACGGTCCCACCATAACCTTTAATAACGGTTTCCACGATATAGAGGCCAAGACCGGTGCCGCGGACATTGTCGCCCGGCGGTAGGACGCGATAAAAACGGTCGAACACCTTTTTTAGTTCTTTCCTGTCAAGTCCCCGGCCACGGTCCTGCACCGATAACTGAAGCGAGGCGCCGACCCTCTCCAGTTTCACGGTCAGATCCGGACTCTGCGGGGAATAGAGAACCGCATTCTCGAACAGATTGCGTATCACCATACCCAATTCCTCCGGATCTACCAGCGCTTTCAACGCCGGTGTCGCTTCGAATGAAATGATTCCTCCCTGCGGCAGGGTGGTCCGTTCGCGTTCGACGTGTTCGTCTACCAGCTGTGTCACATCGGTCAGTCGCCGGTCGGACTGCTTGCGCCGCTGCTCCAGGCGGGCGGCCATGAGCAGGTTGTTGATCAGATAATGAAGCCGGTCGGTGTCGGCCAGCATGGTGGTGACAAACGAATCGAGACGCTCTTCAGATGGCCTGCGCAGGCGGATTGTTTCCAGATGGAGCTGGATGGACGCGAGCGGTGATTTCAGTTCATGGGTGACCTGGGAGATGATGTTGCGTTGCTGTACATACAGGTGCGACTGGCGGTTCCAATAGACAAAAATTACGTACACGCCGATCAGAATTACCACCAGCATGGCCAGACCCTCTACCATGACCGGCCAGTTTGCCCCCTGCCCCAGCAGTTCGGGACGATATTTCTCTGCCAGCTCGCGGAATTCGCGGTGCTTGCCGATAAACCAGTAGATCCAGAACACAACAACGGTGATCCAGACAAGCTGGATGGCGATCAGGGCCATAATCGGATGGAAAATGCGGCGAAGTATGTTCATAAATTATCCTAAAAGAGGCGTTTGCGCTTTGCGAGCTTGTGAATCAGGCCGCTTTCTGGTACATTTGCGCTCCTGTAACTAGTTATAAATACCTTACGGAGTGTATGTCAATGGCCAGCAATGATTTCAAAAAACTTAACCGGCAGATGATGATATACCGGATTGTTCAGACCATTTTAACCGGGTTGTTGATTGTCCTGGCGATTGTTTTTCAGAGCAAGTTCGCTGCTCTGAACAAGCCGGATCTTTTCATCCGCAGTGTTCTGTTCTCCGTTGTCGGTCAATTGGTACTGATATGGCCGGTCTACAAACTGGCGTGGCGTGATGCCGGTGTTGAAATTGAAGGGAGTTCGCCAAAACTTACCAAAGAGCAGCTGGCGGCCCTGCGCAAGAAACGCCTGATCGGAGATCTGTGGAAATTTTGCGGTGTGGCGTTTTTTGCGGTCTTTATTATGCTGATGCCTGACGCCAAAAAGGCGGCCGGTGTTACGCCGGTGCTTGCCATTACGATTTTTTCGTTTCTGCTGACCTGTCTGATGTATTTCCAGTGTTTCAACTTTAGTGCAAAAAAACAGATAAAATCAATGTAAACGACCCGACATTTGTCCGAGACGGGGCGCGAACCAGCGCCCCTTTTTTACGTCCTTTTGAAAAACTCCTCCATCCTGCTGAACACTCCTGTTGAATCCCCTCTGACAATTTCCGTATCCGGCAGCGAGCGCAAAAAAATTCTGCCATAACTTTTGTTTAGTACGCGCCGGTCCAGAATAAGCACTGCGCCACGATCATCGCGGCTCCGAATGAGCCGTCCGAAACCCTGGCGGAATTTGATGACCGCCTGCGGTACGGAAAAATCGCGGAACGGATCGCCGCCATCGGCCTTGATCTTTTCGGCGCGGGCCTGCTGTACCGGTTCGGTCGGTACCTGAAACGGCAACCGGGCGATGATCACCAGTCTGAGCGCCTCCCCTTTAACATCAACGCCTTCCCAGAACGAATCGGTGCCGAACAGCACGGCGTTCCCCTCCTTGCGGAATTGAGTCAGCAGGGTGTGACGTCCGGTTTCCCCCTGTTTGAGAGCGGTCAGCCCCTGACGGGCCAGTATCGGTGACAGTGCCTGGTGAACACGACCCAGCAGATCATAAGAGGTAAAGAGGATAAAGGCGCCGCCGCGCGAGATGGTAACCGCCTGGAGGATATGCTGTTCCAGAGCTTCACGAAATCCGGGTGCTGTTGGTTCCGGCATGTCTTCCGGTACGGCGACAAACACCTGGCGGGCGTAGTTGAACGGCGATGCCAGTTGAAGTTCCGATATACGCGCAGGGGGGAGCAGCCCAAAACCGGTACGTTTTTTGAGATAGCCGAATTGTCCGCCGACCGTCAGCGTTGCCGATGTGACAATAATAGTCTTGAGTTTGTCGAGTACCGTTTCCTTCAGTTGGGCGGAGATGTCGAGCGGGGCTGCTGTAAGCCGTGCCTGAACACCGCGACTGCCCCGTTTGGTTTCAATCCAGCGGCAATACCCCTCCGCCTCGGTCGTGAAAAACAGCAGCGCATCCGCCATTGCCTGTAGCCGTCCTTCGATGCCGCTGGTATCGAGCAGTTGGTCGGACAACTTTTCCTGCAACTTTTCCGGCAGATCTTTCGAACGCCGCACCAGAGTGCGGAGTGCTGCGGTGTAATCATTTATGACATCCGCCAGGGCATGCAGCTTTTGCCGGCATTCCTGCCAGAACGGAGTGCGCTCGACCTCCGGGGTGAGCCGCAGTTTCTGTTCGCGCCCGGCGGCGATGCCGCTGTCATGTTCTGCGCTGAACGCCAGCCAATCCATCGTCTGCTCGGTCATCCCCGACAGGTCATGGGCTTTGGGGAGCAGGTGGCTTTCCAGCAGTCCAGACAGTTCGGCGTAGAGCCCTTCCTGGGATTCCGGCAGATCGCGTCCGATGCGGGAAGAAATGATTGTCAGCAGTCCGGCGCGATTGGCTTTTTGCGGCACCAGGCGCTGCAACTGTTTCAGTATCCCGCTCCGGGTGATCGTCAGCGACAGATGGCTGGTGGCGACATCCTCAAGATGGTGCCCTTCGTCGAAAATCAGGCGGGTAAAGGGGGGGAGAATAGCGGTTGCATCGTAGCCGGTCTCCTTGCGGAGGACGATATCAGACAGCAGCAGGGCGTGGTTGACTACCAGAATCCGCGCGGCTGATGATTCGCGCCGTGCCCGGTAAAAAAAGCAGCGGCCGAAATGCTTGCAGCGCGAGCGGCCGCACTGGTCGGCTTCGCAGCACAATTCTTCCCAGGTACCGGCTTGCGGCGTAAAGGCCAGATCGCTCCGGCAGCCATCCTGACTGCTATGGCTCCATTCGATGATGGTAGTCAGTTCGGCAGATGCTTCATCCGGGAACAGCGACGGTTCCGCTTCGGCATGTTCCAGCTTGCGCAGACAGGCGTAGTTGCTGCGCCCTTTGACCAGTGCCGCTTTGAACTCGATAGAGGAGTTTCGTGCCAGAAACGGGAGATCTTTTCTGATCAGCTGTTCCTGCAGATTGATGGTGTTGGTGGATACGACAATCCGTTCATTATTGCGCACCGCCCAGAGGATGGCCGGGATCAGATACGCCAGTGATTTTCCGGTGCCGGTACCGGCTTCAACAAGTACGACCTTGTCATTGTTAAAGGCTTCGGCGACGGCAAAAGCCATACGTACCTGTTCATCTCGCTGCTCATACCCTTTCAGGTGAGCCATCATGCCATCGGCGGCAAAGATCCGGCCTATTTCTTCCAGAGAAAGGAGCTCGCCCTTTTTTTCGGTAAACGGGGCGACAACCTGATAACAACGGCTGCACTGATTATCGATGATGGCAAAGCCGATCCCCTGATTGCCGCAGACTGATGCGATGTCCATATCTGCTGATGAGGGTGTCAGGTCGCCGGTGGGGTGATTGTGGATCACGACATCGCCGCCGGAGGCGCGGGTGATGATGGCAGGGACAGCAACCTTGTTGCCGCGGGCGATGGTTTCTGCTTCGTAGACGATGCCGTCCACGTTGGTGCGCCCGATGAAGAACACCTCGTTGCCGCCGGCAGCAGCAATTTCGTGGCGCATCAGGGCGCGGCAATCAGTGGTAAATTGAGTTTCCATAAGATCATGCACCATAGCACACTGCACGAAAAAAGGCATCGGGGAAACCGGATGCCTTGGTTAAAGCTGACATGAATAGTCACGGTTAATTCAGCAACAAACCCACCACTCCCGCTCCCAGAATAACAAACATCGGTGTGACTTTCGTCCATTTGAATATCGCAAAACCGATTGCCAGAATGATAATTTCTTTCACCCCTGAGAGTGATGAAACCCCCAGGTTCCAGGCTGCTGCCGCTACAAGGCCGACTACCGCCGGAAGCAGGCCGTCGAGGGTGTTTTTGATGATGTCGATATTTTTCAGCCGGTGGTAGTTGCGGCCGATGATCAGCATCAATATGACGCAGGGGGTGAAGATGAAGACCGTGGCGACCAGTCCGCCCAGAAAACCGCCGGCGCGGAAACCTGTGAAGGTGGCCAGCATCGCCAGCGGACCGGGGGTGAGCTGTGAGAGTGCCAGCCCGTCGAGGAACTGCCGCAGGGTCAGCCAACGGTATTGCTCAACCATAATATGGTTCAGGAGCGGAATCAGCACGTAGCCGCCGCCGACAAAGATCAGGCCGATGCGGAAGTAAATCCATGCCAGGGTTAGCAGAGAAACCATCAGCTGAGCCTCCGGAGGTAATAGCTGCGGCACAATGACCAGAGCGCTGCTCCCAGAAGGATCCAGGCGGCATTAAGCTTGAGGAATATCGAAGCGCCGAATGCGGCAAGCGCCATCAGGATTCCGGTTGTACCTTTAATCTGCTTGCGCCCCATGTCGAAGGCGACCACCACTATCAAGCCGATGATAACCGGGTTGGTTCCTTTAAGGGCGGCCTGCAATTGCGGCAGTTTGTGGTAGGTAAAGTAAATCCAGGAGAGCAGCGATACCAGCAGAAAGGAAGGGAATATAAATCCTACAGACGCAATAATCCCGCCGCGGATTCCGCGCAGGTGGTGACCGGTAAAGGTACAGACATTGAGGGAAAACGGGCCCAGAATCTGACCGAAGGCGAGCCCGTGAAGGAACTCTTCCGAAGAGATCCATTCCTTCTCGCGTACGCAGATTCGCTCTACCAGCGCGACTATGGCCATGCCGCCTCCGAAACCGGTCAGGCCGATTTTGGCGAAGGTCAAAAAGATTTCGCTTAAACGCACTTTGTGGACGTTACTATTCATGCCGGACGGGTACTCTCTATCTGGAGCGCTTTTCCGGCCGCTCGATGGCAAATTTATCCAGACGGTACTGCAGGGTTTTGTAGCTCATCCCCAACAGCGGCGCCGCTTTGCCGATGACCCATTCAGCCCGTTCCATTGCTTTGATGATCAGATCTTTTTCCAGCGCCTCAAAATCGATGCCATCTGCGGGAAGATCGAAGTTGATACCTCCTGCTGCCAGAGAACCGCTGGCGGTGATTTCGGTCGGGAGGTCATCCGGTCCAATATAGTTGCTTTCGGCCATCAGTATCGAACGCTCGATTACCGATTCCAGCTGACGGACATTGCCGGGCCAGCTGTAGTTCATTAACAGCTTCAGCGCCTGTTTTGAGATGCCGTCCAGGGTGATACCGGCTGCCTTGCTGTATTTTTCCAGAAAAAATTCTGCCAGTGTTTTGATGTCGCTGCCCCGCTCGCGCAGGGGTGGGAGGTTGACGCGGATAACATTGAGGCGGTAGAAGAGATCTTCGCGGAAGAGCCCCTTTTTTATCTCGTGTTCCAGTTCTTTGTTCGTGGCTGACACCAACCGGACATCCAGGCCGATATTTACTTTACCGCCGACCCGGCGGATTTCTTTTTCCTGGATGGCCCGCAATAATTTGGCCTGCATGGCAACGTTCATTTCGCCGATTTCATCGAGAAACACCGTGCCGCCGTCCGCAGCTTCGAATATGCCGATTTCGCGGGCGTTGGCGCCGGTAAAGCTCCCTTTTTCGTGACCGAATAATTCACTTTCAATCAAGGTGTCCGGAATGGCGGCGCAGTTGATGGCGATAAACGGCTTGTTCCGGCGGGGGCTCCCATCATGGATCGCCCGGGCAATCAGCTCCTTGCCGGTTCCTGATTCACCTACAATCAGGACGGTGGAATTCGAGGGGGCGATCTTGGCGACAATGCGGAAAACTTCCTTCATTTTAGGATGCTCGCCCTGCATGTTCGGTATCGTCGCGATCGATTCGATTCTTTTTTGCAGTACCCGGTTTTCACGCACCAGGCCGATGCGTTCAAAGGCTCTCAGCAGCGTCAGTACCAGATTGTCGCGCTCAAGCGGTTTTTCCAGGTAATCGAAGGCTCCCTTGCGCATGGCCTCTACAGCCGAATCAACTGTGCCGTGGGCTGTCATCATGATGATGCACTGCTGAGGGTCCTCGGCCAGAACCTTCTCCAGCAGGTCAAGTCCGCTTTGCCCCTGCATCTTGAGATCGGTCATGATCAGGTCGAATTCACGTTTCTCCAACTGCACCAGAGCCTCACGTACCCCCGGCACATCAACGACATCATAGTTCTCTTTTTTCAGGATCAGGTTAAGGATCTCGCGCTGTCCCTTTTCGTCATCGACTATCAGTATGCTGCCTTTACTTTTCATAAGGTCCTCGGTTCTCCTCATGCTTCGAGTGGTTGCAGCGGTAGCGAAACGGTGATGGTTGTCCCGGTGCCCACAGTGCTTTCAACCACAATTTCGCCGCCATGTTCCTTGATGATCCGCTCGGTTATAGCCAGTCCCAGTCCGATTCCGACATCCTTGGTTGTGAAATAGGGCTGGAAAATTTTATCGATATCGTCAGGAGATATGCCGGTTCCCTGATCACGGAAGGTCAACGTTACCAGATTGTTTTCAAGTGCGGCTCCAAGAGTGATTGTGCCGCCGTCCGGCATGGCCTGCATGGCATTGGTGATGAAGTTGAGGATACAGTTGCGAAACAGCTCGCCATCGATCCAGAGATGTGGCAGGTCGTCAGGGATTTGCTGATCGACAATTACGTGGTGCTCGTTCAGGCGATCCTGCAACACCGGCAAAACTTTGGCCAGCAGTTCAGAGTAGCCGACCTGTGTCCGGCGCAGTTTGAGTGGACGACCGTAATTCATGAAGTTCACCACCATATAATTAGCGCGGCGCACTTCTTCCTTGATCTTGTCAGCCACCTCCTCAAGTTCGGAGCGTTTATCTCCGCACCGGGGAAGCATTTCCATTTTAAGGTGATCAATTGCCAGACTGATATAGTTAAGCGGGTTCCTGATTTCGTGAGCGATGCCGGATGCCAGCTGGCCGACCCGCGAGAGGTGTTCCGCTTCATAAAGACGCTTCTCAAGCGCTTCACGCTCGCGCAGTTTTTCAACCATGTTGTTGAACCCGGCAGCCATCTCTCCAATTTCATCGTCGTTTTCAACCGGGATGGTCACCGACAGATCTCCGGCCGAGACCCTTTTAAAATCCTCCACCAGATTTTTGATCGGGGTTGTGTAGCGGCGGGCGAGAAATATGGTCAGAGCCATGCCGACCGCGAAAACCATGGCGGTTGCAAACAGGCGGCGGATAAAGTTGGCTCGCTGAATATCACGAATATTATCCAGCAGCATGTTTATCTGGACATAGCCGAGCTGCTCGTCACCGACAATAACCGGAACCACCACTTCATACGGTTTTTGGGAGAGCATCGCGCCGCCGATGGGCCGCTTTACCGCATGGACCCCCTTTTCCAGCTTTTTAAGCTCGCGTATCTTCCCGATCTTATCAGGATCGGAAGAGTCGATGATTTCTCCCTCCGTATTGATGATGTTAATCTCGTTAATGCCTTTTTCACGGGCCCTTTCGAGATAATCAGTCAGGCGTGAGGTCTCTGCACTGGAGGTTAGATCCTCAATGCCCATTTGAGTCGCCTTGGATATTTCGTGCGAACTCTCCTGAATTTCATTCACCAGATCGGTCTGGGCAAACTGGTTGAGGATGAAAAGCGTCAACATTGCCAGAACCAGCAGTGAAAGCATGATGATAATCAGTTTGGCATTAAGTTTCATATGAACCTGATTCTATTCAACCATTTCGCCGATCAGATCATAATCTGACGAATCGGTGATCCTGAGCGTAACGATATCGCCGATATCGGCATTTCCGGAGGTGATGTAGACCTGGCCGTCGATGTCGGGCGCCTGCCGGGATGAACGTCCCTTGAGCAGCAGTTCGGTCTCCTCGCTGTATCCTTCCACAATAACCTGTTCGGTGGTCCCGATCAGGGTGCGGTTGTGACGGAAAGAAAGCCGCGCCTGGGCACGCATCAGCTTGCGGTAGCGCTCCCGCTTGACCCGTTCCGACACCTGATCCGGCATTTCTGCGGCAGGAGTCCCCTCTTCTCTTGAATAGCAGAATACTCCCAGGCGGTCGAAACCGGTCTGCTCAACAAAGGTGGTCAGCGTAGTGAAGTCCTCAACCGTTTCGCCGGGGAAGCCGACGATCAGCGAAGTTCGCAGGGCGATACCGGGGATTTCACTCCGCAGTTTGGCGATCAGATCGCGAATCTGCTGCTCAGAACTTCTGCGTTTCATCGCCTTCAGAACCGGATCGGAGATGTGCTGGATCGGAATGTCCAGATATTTGCAGATCTTCGGTTCATCACGAATCAGCGCAATCAGGCTGTCGGTGATGCCATCCGGATAGGCGTAAAGCAGCCGGATCCAGCGCAAACCCTCAATCAAGGCCAACCGCTTGATCAGCATTTCCAGCGTACTGCCGTCACTCATATCGCTGCCGTAGCGGGTGATGTCCTGGGAGATGACATTAATCTCCTTGACTCCCCTGGCAACCAGTCGCTCAGCTTCGGCAACCAAGGCGTCAATCGGTCGGGACCGGTAGGCACCGCGCAATTTCGGGATGATGCAGTACGAGCAGCAGTTGGAGCATCCTTCGCCTATTTTCAGATATGAAAACCAGGCCGGCGAAGAGTTCAGGCGCGGCAGAGTCTCATCGTAGATAAAATCGGGATCGCCGACATAACGGAGCTGACCTTCGACGCCGCTCTTTTCGGCCAGAATCTCGGCGATACGGGGATAATCACCGGTGCCGATAAAGATATCGACCTCCGGCAGCTCCTTCGCCAGTTCCTCCTGATAGCGCTGCGGCAGACAACCGGATACGATCAGCGTGTGGCAGCGTCCGTCATGCTTACGCTCGGCCAGATCGAGTATGGCGTCGATGCTTTCCTGCTTTGCTTCTTTGATGAAGGAGCAGGTGTTGACGATGATGACGTCGGCATCCTTTTCGTCCATGGTGATCTCGTATTCCTGTTTCGAGAGCACGCCAAGCATCACTTCGGCATCCACCAGATTTTTCGGGCAGCCGAGGCTGACCATGTTTACTTTTTGTTTGACGATTTCGCTCACGTTATCCTCTTCAGGTCATGTTTTTTTGATAATCTCTACTTATACGGGAATGCGGTATATGATGACAATCATTTCTTCTTCGTACCCGGTTCACTACAGAACACACCCGTAAGACCAAGCATATTTTTGCAGTTGTGGTTAATTATTTAACGAATGTTAAACGCAAAGACAACAAGCAACTGCATTAAATATCAATATGTTAAGCAACCAATAGCTCTTAAAGCCCGTTTAAAACCCGTTTAAATTGTATACAAAACATAAAATTTAAACGGCATTGTTTTCAAGTTCCCATAACGATGCGCCGTTTGTCGTTCGGCAACGAACGCTCTTGTCTTTCATTCGCATTTCAGTCAGGAGGTTTTTTACCTTATTTCGCTTCTTTTCGTTGCCAAGAACTGCAGGCAGCATTGAAAACAGCAACTCTTCAAACTGTGCTCGCGGTGTGGGTCCGAATTCCCGGATATGTTGGAGCACAAACTCCTTGAGGTGAGCCTTCTCAAGGCCACGATTGCGGGTGTAAGTGGGCATGGTGTTGGTAGCAGCTGCAACTTTTGCCGACACAAAGAAATGTGGTTTTCTTCCTTCAATTAAACCGGCCTTGCGGAGCATATTGGCTGCATCATCGGTGATTTGTTGACGTTTTTGGATACGGTCAAGAAGTATGACCGTCGAAAGGGGCAGATCCTGTCTTTCCAACAATAATTTGGTATAGTTTTCGTCGATGAGGTGTCCGAATATTTCAAGCACCACTTTTCCGGGCTCAGATTTGCTGTAGTCGGGAAGTGGAAAGTATCGTTGGCGCTGGGTCATAATCATAGTATGGATTCCATGCCCGACAGTATCGATCATGTTCAGGTTGACCATGCCTTGTGCCAGCCACTGGTTGCGATAGCGTTGTGGTGTCCGCTCTCCAATAAAATAATCCTCGGGTTTTCCGTCGAAGAAGCTGCCGGCGTTTTCGAAAATCAACCTGTCTACCTTCTCGGTTATCACAATACGCGCGCATTGGGCATAGTCCTGATGAGCAATGCAGTTGTGCAAGGCCTCAAGGATAACCCGCGTATCGTATTTGTTGACTTCAGTCGCTAGCAATTGGTTATCGGGGAATATCTTGTACTTGATATTGCGGATGCGATGAAGAACGGCTGTGGTAGCCAGAAGAAATGGTGGTTCGAAATGTTCGTAGGCGCGTTCCTCGGCTTCAAGTTTCCAGGTGATCTGCGTTAAAGCAGGTAAAAGAAAGTGAATGGATTCGGGCTTGCCGAGCAGTATGAGCGCCGAGCGGGTGATGTTGCCCTGAATGGTAATCTTGGCCTTATTGAGAAATGTTCGAGCATCCCAATCGGGAATTTCACCAGCAAACGAGGTGTTCAGGTTCTTTTCTTTGAATTTATCACGCGCCAGGGTTAACGCTGCTGGGTCAAGATCATCAAGAGTCGCATTTGGAACAATCTGGGCTGACCAATCTATCAGTTCCGTCGCTTCGGCAAGAATGTTAGTCAGGCGTTCGGGTCGTAACTCGACAAGGCTGTCGTCGATGCGCTGCCATGCCTTGTCATGGGCATAGACCGGCAGGCGCAATTTATGCCGGGGAACATGAAATACCCATACGCGTTTCTCGCTATCGGATGTTGCGAAAGGCTCAACAAGAAAACCTTCCGAATCGAGATTTGGACACTTGGTGAGAATACGTAGGCGGATGTTTTCAGGGGTGTAGTTGTGGAGACTCTCTATGCCAACTATCTCAAGGGTATCATCCCTGACACCAATAATCAGTTCACCGCCTTCCATGTTGGCAAGTGCCGAGATGTATGAAATGATGTCGTTGCCCTTGTCGCGGAAACAGCGTGAGTCAGAATCTTGAACTCCTTCCACTCGCAGGACTCGTTTTCTACGGGATACTGATGTTTCAGATATTCGCGCAGTTCTTTTTCAGTCATGCGTAAGTCCCCAGATTCCAGTCTCATACTCCGTCAACGCCAAGAAAAATCACTCCCTGAAATTAGTAAACTGCATTTCTACATCAATATCCTTACCCTTCAACAGCTGAATCGCATCCTGTAAATCGTCCCGGTTCTTGCCGGTCACCCGCACCTGATCATCCTGAATCTGGGCTTGTACCTTGAGTTTGCTCTCTTTGATGGCATTGGTGATGTCCTTGGCCTTTTCTTTCGAAATACCCTGCTGGACAGTGATGGTCTGACGTACCATGCCGCCCGATGCCGGTTCGACCTTGCCGTATTGCAGCGCTTTGATCGAGATGTTGCGTTTTAAAAACTTTGATTGCAGCACATCGATGACCGCCTTCAGCTTGTAGTCATCGTCCGCCAGTACCTTAACGGAATCCTTCTCCGGGGTGATCTGGCATTTGGAGCCCTTGAAGTCGTAGCGCTGGCCGATCTCCTTGATCGCCTGATTCACGGCGTTATCGACCTCCTGCATGTCAACTTTTGATACGATGTCGAATGACGGCATTACGTAACCTCCCGATATGTAATAAGTGGAAACGGTTTATGGTTTGACAACCTCAACCCCTTCCGGGATCTTGAAATTGAATTTTCCGTCGGCGATTCCTTTGTTGACCCTCGCCCGGCTGTAGTCGATCCGGGTTCGGTTGCCGCCAACGTCGTGAATTGTCGATGCTATGACCGGAAAGATGTTTTTTACCTCTCCGGATGCCTGTATCTGGCCGACCGCTTCAGCAGAAACCGTCAACTGGAGTTTCGTCAGAACCGGGCTCGCTTTTTTCGGGGTGAGGTCAAGCTGATAGTTGCCGTTCTTGTCCTGAACTTCGGCGGCAAAGGCGATATCGAAATCCCGTGATACGTGGCCAAGACCGGTCAGGTACGACAGTGCGATGGCGTTACCCCCCGAGAACATGGCGGTGACGCTGTTGACCAGCACCTGTTTGGTTTCCGGCGTGTAGAACCAGACCTGTTTGCCGTTCGAGATGATCTGCTGTTTCGGCTTGACGTAATTGAAACGGAACATGGCGGTAGCCGATGCGGGACGTTTCAGCAACACTTCACCGCTTCCTTTCTGGTCACGATTAACGGCAGCAATGGAGGTTTTCTGGGTAAAGTCGGCTTGCACATCCTGCAGCCCGGCATACCCTTTTTCGAGAGCGGCAACGACATCTTTGAGTGATGCGGGGTTAGAGGCTGCCGACAATGGTCCGGCAAAAAGTAATACGGACAGACATATGATACATATTCTCAACATTGATATTCCCGATCTACCTTTCACAATGAGGCTGATAAAAAATGATTCTGACACATACGGTTATCCGTCGCAACCGTTTCAAAGTCCGGCTAACTTCGGGAACTTTTTACAGACGTATCCAGGCTATGCCAATGCGCTTACATCGGCAACAAACAGTACCCGGCCGTCACCGGTAATAGTGGCCCCGCCAACTCCCCGCAGGTGAGACAGCGGTGAGCGCAGGGGACGGACGAATATTTCCTGCTGCCCCAGAATGTGGTCAACGCTGAATGCTACCACAGCCCCCCCGATATCACACACGATCACCGGCTGCAGTGCGTCTCCGCCACCGACAGATTCCGGAAGATTCAGCGACTGACGCAGGCTGCGCAGCGGTGCGGAGTGGTCTTCCGGAGAGATGCTTCTCTGTCCCGGTTCCCCGAAAATTTCAGAAGGTTTCAGCTCCAGTGTGCGCACGACAACATTCAGTGGAAAGGCAATTTCAAAAGCTCCGCACCGGACCATCAACGCATGAATAATTGAAACCGTGATCGGCAGCCGCATAACAAAACGGCTGCCCTGACCGATTTGGGAATGAATGGTCAGAACTCCGGCCAATGCGGTAACCGCTGTTCGAACGGCATCCATGCCGACACCCCGCCCCGAAATGTCGGTAACGGTTTCGGCGGTGGAAAATCCGGGGGTGCAGATCAGCTGGTACGCTTCCTGGGGAGTCATCCGGTCGGCCTGCTCCCGGGTAATGAGCCCTTTGTCGACAGCTTTCTGTTTCAGCCGTTCCGGATCCATTCCACGCCCGTCGTCGGCAATGATAATTTCAACATGGTCTTTATCGCGGTTCACCGTCAGTGAAAGTGTGCTGGCGGCCGGTTTTCCGGCACGAATCCGCTCGTCGGCTGTTTCCAAGCCATGATCGACAGCATTGCGCAGGATATGGACAATCGGCTCGGTGATTTCTTCCAGAATGCCTCTGTCGAGTTCAATTTCTTTTCCTTCAAGATGGAAACGGATCTCTTTTTCCTGTCTGCGTGCCAGATCCCGGACCAGTCGAGGGAAACGTTCGGCTACAAAGGAAAACGGCAGCATGCGGGCTTTGAAAACCTCATCTCGAAGCGTACGCAGCAAGGCGGTGAGCTGGTGGAGCGGTTCATGGCATTCGGCGGCAGCATTGGCCAGGCGTATGGCTTCATCCAGGCGATAGCGGTTGGTAATCAGATCCCCGGTAATATTTACCAGGCGGTCGAGTGTTTCGGTTTTGATGCGGATACTTTTGAATGTGTCGGCCAGCCGGAATTCATGGGGTGTGGCGGCAGGCGTTTCGCGGGGTGTGTCTGCTTCTTCAGCTGGCGGTGTTGCGGAAGCAACGGGTTCCTCCTCGGCAGAGGGGTCAAATGAGGCAAGCCGTTCGAGCAGTCCGGTGGTGTCTTCGGCAGCGCCACTTCCTGCCTCAATCACGGACACCAGCCGGCCCAGAGTATCACCACTTTCCAGCAGGAGATCGGCAAATGCCGGCTGCATCCGGAATTCCCCGCTGCGAACCCGGCTCAGCTGGCTTTCCATGAGATGAGCAATCCCCACAACCTGTTCAAAGCCCATGGTAGCCGCCATTCCTTTCATGGAATGAGCATGGCGAAAAAGTTCGTCAATTGCGGCGGGATCGTCGGGAGAGTCTTCAAGGCGCACAATCAGCTCGCTGAACGCGGAGAGATGGCTGCGTGCTTCGGAAACGAACAGATCCCGATAGGGGGACATGTCCATCGGTTAACCTCCCAGGCTTTCCAGAACTTCTGAAATCTTTTCCGGAGTAAACGGTTTTTGAAGGTATGCGCAGGCGCCGAGATTGAGAGCTTTCCGGACGACCGAATCCTCTCCGAGCGATGAACAGACGATGACTTTTGAATCGGGGCAGGCCGTAATTACGGACTCCAGCAGGTCGAGGCCGTTTGAATCTGGCAGGATGATGTCCAGCATAATGATGTCCGGATGGCTGGTATGAAGATTTCTCATGGCTTCTATGCCGCTTGCCGCCTCGGCGACCACAATATAGCCCTTTTCAACGAGGATCCCGCGCATGATTTTGCGCATGAAGAGAGAGTCATCGACAATCATCACCGTCCGGCTCATTGCTGACCTCCGCCCTACCCCTGTAATTTGGTCAGCAGCAGTTCGTTGACTACCGACGGGTTGGCTTTTCCTTTACTGGCTTTCATTACCTGGCCGACGAAAAAGCCGAAGACCTTCTCCTTGCCGCCGCGATACTCTTCCACCTGACCGGCATTGGCGGCCATAATCTCATCAATGATGCTCTCGATGGCGCCGATGTCGGAAACCTGTACCAGCCCCTGCTCTTCAACAATGGTCTGCGGTGTTTTGCCGCTTTTCCACATCTCATCGAAAACGGTTTTGGCGATTTTGCCGGAAATGGTGCCGTTGTCGATAAGTTTCAACAACTCTGCCAGTCGGGCGGGCGTCACCGGGCAGGCCTCAATCGAAGTTCCGCTGTCATTCAGGGATCGGGTGATTTCACCCATTATCCAGTTGCCGACCGCTTTGGCGTTGTCATGGGCGGCAACACACGCTTCAAAGTAATCGGCCAATGCCCGGCTTGCCGTCAGCACTTCGGCGTCGTAGGCCGGCAGTCCCAGATCCGTCATGAAACGATGCTGGCGCTGCTCCGGCAGCTCCGGCAGTTCCCGGCGCGCCCGTTCGATCCACTGGTCGCTGATTACCAGCGGCACCAGGTCGGGATCAGGGAAATAGCGGTAATCATGTGCCTCTTCCTTGCTCCGCATCGAACGGGTTGTGCAACTGTTCGGATCAAAAAGACGCGTTTCCTGAACGACGGTGCCGCCATCTTCGATCAGGTCGATCTGGCGCTCAATCTCATATTCGATGGCCTGTTTGACGAATTTGAAGGAGTTGATATTCTTTATCTCGGCCCGTGTGCCGAAGGTGCTTGAGCCGACCGGCATAACCGAAACGTTGGCATCGCAGCGGAAACTTCCCTCTTCCATGTTTCCGTCACAGATGCCGAGCCAGGTAACAATCTGGTGCAGCTGTTTCAGGTAGGAGACCGCTTCGTCGGATGTGCGCAGATCCGGTTCCGAGACAACTTCCAGGAGTGGTGTGCATGCCCGGTTCAGGTCAACTCCCGAGCCATCGTTCATATCGGAATCGCCATGCACCAGCTTACCGGCGTCCTCTTCCATATGGATGCGGGTAATGCCGATCCGCTTCGTCTCCTGTCCTTCAACCGTGATATCGAGCCATCCCAGTTGACAGATCGGATCTTCAAACTGGCTGATCTGGTAGCCCTTGGGAAGATCGGGGTAGAAATAGTTCTTGCGGGCGAAAATGCTGCGCGGCGTGATGGAGCAGTTCGTGGAGAGACCGGCCCTGATGGCGAATTCCACCACCTTCTTGTTGAGCACCGGCAGAGCGCCCGGCAGTCCCAGGCAGACCGGGCAGGTCTGGGAGTTCGGTTCGGAGCCGAACGTTGTCGAACAGCCGCAGAATATTTTGGTGTCGGTCAGGAGCTGAACGTGTACTTCAAGACCGATGACGGGTTGGTATTTCATAGATATGCTCCGGAAGTTAAATCGTTGCTTTCCTGATATGCCACTCGGTGGCCTGTTCAAATGCGTAGCCCGCCCGCAGAATGCTCTCTTCACCGAACGGTTTGCCGATCAGTTGCAGACCTATCGGCAAACCGGCTGCCGAAAAGCCGGCCGGGAGCGACATGGCGCAGGTGCCGGCCAGGTTGACCGGTATCGTAAAAATATCGGAAAGGTACATCTGCAGTGGATCATTGATCTTTTCACCGATCTTGAACGCCGGTGTCGGTGCAACCGGCGTCAGCATGACATCGACATCGGCAAACGCTTTGACGAAATCATTCATGATCAGTGTTCGCACTTTCTGGGCCTTGACGTAATAGGCGTCGTAATAGCCTGACGACAGGGCATAGGTGCCGATCATGATGCGGCGTTTGACTTCGCTGCCGAAGCCTTCGCTCCGGCTCTTAGTGTACATGTCGAGCAGTCCGTCAGCTTCAGCGCGGTGACCGAAGCGGACCCCGTCGTAGCGTGCCAGGTTGGAGCTGGCTTCAGCCGTTGCGATCAGATAATAGGTTGCCACCGCGTAGTCGGTATTCGGGAGCGAAATCTCCACGAATTCGGCTCCGAGGCGCCGATAAGTATCGATGGCTGCGTCCATTGCTTTCTGGACATCAGGATCGAGGCCGTCAATAAAATATTCTTTCGGCAGGCCGATTTTCATGCCTTTGACACCCTGTGTCAGGGATGCGGAATAGTTCGGCACCGGCGTATCGACGCTGGTGGAATCTTTTGGGTCATGGCCGGCAATAGCCTCCAGCATGATCGCGCAGTCGGCAACATCGCGGGTCAGCGGTCCGACCTGATCCAGCGATGAGGCATAGGCGATGACACCGTAGCGGGAAACCCTGCCATAGGTCGGTTTCAGGCCGACGCAACCGCAGTGGGAAGCGGGCTGCCTGATGGAACCTCCGGTGTCGGTGCCGAGCGTCGCGACCGCCTGACGGGCGGCAACGGAAGCTGCCGAACCACCTGAAGATCCCCCCGGAATACAGGTGGTGTCCCACGGATTGCGAGTGGTGCCGTAGGCGCTCGATTCGTTAGATGAGCCCATGGCGAACTCGTCCTGATTCAGTTTGCCGAGCAGTACCGCACCACAGTCACGCAGTTTCTCCCAGGAGGTTGCGCTGTATGGGGGTATAAAGTTTTCAAGAATGCGTGAGCCGCAGGTGGTGCGGATCCCTTCGGTCAGAAAAATGTCCTTGATGGCCAGCGGTATGCCGGTCAACAGCTGACAGTCGCCTGAGGCGATCCGATGATCGGCAGCTTTGGCAGCCGCCAGAGCCTGTTCGGGAGTAACCGTGATGAAGGAGCCAACCTGCGGCTCGACGGCGGTGATCCGCTCCAGCAGCGCCGTTGTGGCTTCCACAGAAGAGATCTGCTTTCCCTTCAACGCGGCATGGAGTTCGTGAATGGTCATATCTATAATGGTCATGGTATCTCTAATCCTTGCTTATTCGATAACATTCGGCACAACAAAAAAACTGCCGGCACGTGAGGGAGCGTTAGCCAGGGCTTTTTCGAGACCGATTGAAGGTCGGGCGATATCTTCGCGAAAGGAATTTTCCATCGGCACGGCATGTGATGTCGGCACAATTCCCTCTGTATCCAGCTCTTTGAGTTTCTCTACGTATCCGAGGATTGCGCCCATCTGACCGGCAAACAGCTCTTTTTCTCCGGGGGTGAGTTCAAGTCGGGCCAGGCGTGCGACATGCTCGACATCTGCTACCGTTATTTTCATAGTGCCAACTCCGAAAAGGTCTGATAATTGCCGGATATTAGTAGCATGAAATATGCTTCGTTACAACATTGATAAGAGAATTTAGTTGCCACGGAAATTTTTCCCTTGACATGCTTACACTCTTTCAGTAAGTTACACCTCTTCAAAAAAATCATGGCCTGTATTGTCTACAGGTTGTACTGCGGGCGGGGAAATTATGAAAACAGAAGTAGCTAAAGCTGAAAACGTAAAACGTGACTGGTACATTGTTGATGCACAGGATGTCGTTCTGGGTCGTCTTTCAACTCAGATTGCAGGCGTTCTGCGCGGAAAAAACAAGGCTCTCTACACACCAAGTGTTGATACCGGCGATTTCGTCATCGTCATAAACGCTGAAAAAATCGCCCTGACCGGTCGCAAGCTGGCTGACAAGATTTATTACAGCCACTCCGGATACGTTGGCGGTCTGAAAGAAATTTCAGCCGGCAAGCTGCTTGAAAAAAAGCCGGAAGATCTTATCAAAAAAGCGGTCAAAGGTATGCTTCCCAAGAATAAACTTGCACGGGCCATGCTCAGCAAGCTTAAAGTATATGCGGGATCCAGCCACCCACACGCTGCTCAGCAGCCTAAGAACCTGGCACTTTAATACCTCCAAGGAGAAAATGATATGGCAGCAGTCAGTTATTATGGGACAGGCAAACGCAAGAGTTCAATTGCTCGTGTATGGCTTAAGCCCGGCGTAGGAAATTTCACCGTTAACCACAAAACCCTCGATCAGTATTTCGGTCGTGAAACCTCTAAAATGGTTGTTCGTCAGCCGTTTGAGCTGGTTGAAAAAGTTGGCATTTTTGATGTGTACGTCACGGTTTCCGGTGGCGGCGATACCGGCCAGGCCGGTGCTATCAAGCATGGCATAACCAAAGCTCTGTTGCTGCATGAGCCTGAACTGCGCGGTGTTCTGAAAAAAGCCGGCTTCATCACTCGTGATTCACGCGTAAAAGAGCGTAAGAAATACGGCAGAAAAGCAGCTCGCGCCCGTTTCCAGTTCTCCAAGCGTTAATCGCTGGATTAGGC
>JANXZX010000004.1 GCA_025355325.1 Geobacteraceae bacterium | reverse complement strand
ATGTATCTGCGCGAAATGGGCTCGGTTTCCCTTCTCACCCGGGAAGGTGAAGTCGAGATTGCAAAAAGAATTGAAGACGGCGAACGAGATGTTGCCGGTGTTATCCTCAATACCCCGATAACGGTCAAAGAGGTTCTTTCTCTTGGTGAACGGCTTCGTAAGTTTCAGATCAACCCTTCGGAAGTCAGCAAAGAAGTCGAAGAAGAGGAGCTTGAGGAAGATGAGGAAGATGTTCAGAAAACAAGAATCCTGGAAGTTATTGATGCAATAGTTGCACAGGACCTGTTGTTGATTGAGATGACTGATGCAGTAGCAGCAGCCAAATCGTCTGCAAAGAAAAAAGAACTCGAAAAGAAATTGCGTGAGGGAAAAGATCGCCAGGCAGAACTCCTGAAATCACTGCGACTAAAGGATCGTCACACCAACAAGGTTGCTGAGAGGCTTAAGGAGCTTTCCGGCAAGGTTGATAAACTTCAGGCGGAATTGTCCGATCTGGAAAAGATTATTCCTGTCGAAAAGTTGAAGGCATTGCTCGATAAACTTCAGAATGACGATGAAAAATGCACCGTAGAACTGAACAAGCTCAAATTGGATGAAGATGAAACCTTAAGAGTGGAGAAGCGCTTACGAACCGCAGCGCGGAAAATTCAAAAAGTGGAGCAGGAGTCAGGCTTTAAGGCCCGCGATCTTGCTGCAGCGCTTAAAGCAATTGAAGAGGGTGAGTGTAAGGCACGTATCGCTAAAAGTGAACTCATTGAAGCAAACTTGCGACTTGTTGTGTCAATTGCGAAGAAATATACTAATCGCGGCCTGCAATTTCTGGATCTCATCCAGGAGGGTAATATTGGCCTGATGAAGGCCGTTGACAAGTTTGAGTATCAGCGTGGCTACAAATTTTCTACGTATGCTACCTGGTGGATCAGGCAGGCCATTACCCGCGCCATTGCGGATCAGGCACGCACAATACGAATACCGGTCCACATGATCGAGACCATAAACAAGTTGATACGTACCAGTCGTCAATTAGTGCAGGAAAATGGTCGGGAGCCTTCCCCCGAAGAAATTGCCGAACGGATGCAATTACCTCTCGACAAGGTGAGAAAAGTTCTTAAGATCGCCAAGGAACCAATCTCGCTTGAAACTCCAATCGGAGAAGAAGAAGATTCTCACCTGGGTGATTTCATTGAAGACAAAGGGGTTATGTCTCCGATAGAAGCGGTCATTAAGAATAATCTCTCGGAAAGCACGGCAAAAGTTCTTGCTACACTGACACCGCGTGAAGAAAAAGTACTCAGAATGCGGTTTGGCATTGGTGAGAAAAGTGACCACACTCTTGAAGAGGTTGGTCAGGATTTTGAAGTTACCCGTGAGCGTATCCGTCAGATTGAAGCGAAAGCTCTCCGCAAATTACGCCACCCCAGCCGCAGTAAGAAACTAAAGAGTTTTGTGGACTAAGCCATTGATATATTTTATAAAAAACAGCATTAAGATCCTACTCTTGCTGGCCATTATTTTTACTTCTTTTGTTCCCGGAAACGCCTCGGAAATTGAAGATTCCACTATATTTGTTGAAGCGTTTAACGCCTACCAGCAGAAAGATTATTTGCTGGCCGTAGAAAAATGTGATCAGTTAAACCAGATCTTCCCGGATTCCCCTCTGAGAGATGTAACACTGCTTCTGATTTCCCGTGCCAGCCTAAAATCCGGGGATAATGAACGGGCAGCGAAAGCTGTTATCATGTTTTCAAATGAATTCCCTGAGAGCAACCTGAGGACGTCTGTTGAAGATGAGTTGAAGGTACTGGCAAGTCGGCACCAAAAAGGAGAAATCCTTACATCTGATAATACCCTGCAGACCGCAGCCAGAAAAGTTCGTTCTGATAAACTGGCTCAGGAGCGCATTGCCAAAGAAAAATTGGAGATGGAGCGCGCAGCTAAAATCAGGGCCGAACAGGAACGTCTTGCCCGGATCAAGCAGGAGGAGGAACGACGCGAGAAAGAGCGTTTAATGGCGGAGAAACTTGCAAGAGAAAGTATTAAAGTGTCCATCATACTGCGGGAAGACGGGTTACCGGTGTCAGTCGGCAGCACCGGTGCCCTGCCGATTGAGATTTCCAACAAAGGGAAAAACAGCGAAGACTTTCTCCTAACGTTAACAGCGGCCAAAGAATATGATGCAATCCTTACAAGAGCAAACCAGACTGAAGAAAAAATAACTCGACTTAAACTCGCCGCAGGTGAAACATTCAAAGGAGCAGTTATTTTCAGGATGCCTGTAGATATGGTTGACGGCCATCGTTCTGTCATGGGCATCAAAGCCATATCATCAAAATTCGGCGATATTAGTTTTCAAAAAGAGACCGTCATAATAAGCGCCGCACCACTCGTGCGTGCTGATGCAAAACTTGTAAAACAAAAAGTAACGCCGGGTGAAAAACTCCGGTGCCGTCTTACCGTTCTGAACGTAGGGTCATTGCCGGCCCAACAGTTAACTATCAGGTTGCAACTTCCGCCTCAGGTTGACTTTCTGGGTGCACCGGATGTTCCATTTATTCAGGAACCAAATGGCGCGCTCGTCTTCAAAATTAATCAAATCGAAATTGGCAAGCTAGCTGAGATGTACCTTGATGTAAAAGTACGTGAAGATAGCATCGTTGGTCAGAAGCTTCGTGGTCAAATAGAAGTAATCAACGGCAGCCTGCAAAAAAGAGATATCTTTACCGCAAGCTCCTCTATAATAACAGGAAAGTAAAAAAGTTCTATACCCCACCTCTCACGCCGATGTGCTAACAATTAGTAGTTGTTTTCAGGTTATCACCCCTATCACCACTCCACACATTACAATAATCCAACCACAATAATTCAACTTTCATTTTTGTGAATATAAGGTACAATTTTCCAATATTCAGTATTCTTGCATTTTTTACTTGCCTGATTGCTTTTTCTTCTTCTATTATGCAAAAGATATACTTAATGAAAAGTTAGAATTAAAAATAACTTTACACCAGTGGCAATGGGGAGGCTATGGTTATGACAAAACCCGGAAAAATTCTGGCTATTTTATCAGTTGGCATACTCCTGTCGGGGGTCGGAGTTGCACAGGCTGAAACCCTTCAGGAGGCGGTCAAGTTTATGTTGCAGTCTAATCCCGACGTCAGGGCGCAGCATTATAATCGCATGGCACGGGAAAAGGAAGTTCTCCAGGCAAAAGCCGGCTATCTGCCCACTATTGACGCCAGTGTCGGTGCCGGCCTTGATCGCCAGCATGAGCCGTTTTTTGCTACCACATGGCCTGCCATTGCTACCGTAAGCGTCCGCCAGAATGTCTTCCGCTTCTTTGGCACTCAATCCGAAGTAGAGCGGCAGGAGGCGCGTGTCAAGTCTCAGACGTATTTGTTTAACGGCTCTTCAGAAAACAATGCCCTGTTGGCAAGCAAGGTGTATCTGAATGTACTGCGAAACCTGAAATTGCTGGAACTTTCACAGGAGAATCTGGCGAACCATCAAAGAATTTTGGATCAGGTTAAATTAAGAAGCGAGTCCGGAGTTGATCGACGGGCCGATCTTGACCAGGTCAAGGGTCGTGTCGCTCTTGCTCAATCCAACGTTGTCGCCGCCCAGGCAAACCTGGCGGACAGCACCAGTGAATATCTGTCGGTGGTCGGTCATTTACCGGGAGACTTGAATAATCCCGAACCGGCTGATTCCCTGCTCCCGAAAACCGTAGAAGAGGCCGAACAATTGGCCGTGCAGAAGAGCCTGACCCTCAAATCGGCAAAAGCGGATATAGAGGCACGGAATGCACAACACAAAACCGCTAAAAGCCAGCTTTATCCGACACTTGACGTAGCCCTTGACTATAAATGGCGTAAAGATACTGATGCGATCATGGGGCGCAGCGAAGATTTTCTGGCCATGGCCACCTTATCCTTTAATATTTTCAACGGTGGTTGGAACAAGTCTCGTTTGGGACAGACGCAATATGAAATTTACGAGGCTCAGGAAATATCCGAGAATACCAAACGCCAAACGATTCAATCAATTCGCCTTTCATGGGAAGCAAACAAGACAACCACAGAAAGGGTTATGTACCTTGAAGAGTACGTCAAGGCAGCTGGCCAGACCGCTGATTCTTTTACTGCTCAGTGGAATATTGGAAGACGTACCATGTTTGACCTTCTGGATACCCAGGCCGAGCATATAAATGCCAAAGCCAGCCTCGTTAATGCGAAGTATGACAAGAGATATGCAGAATATAGAGTGTTGAACGGGATGTCGCAGTTGCTGCCGTCTCTGGGGCTGTAACTGCTCAAGTTTGAAGCGTGCCGAATCATCAAAAAGGCCACCCCGAGAGGTGGCCTTTTGCTTTACAGCAAACGGAATTCATTATCCTGCTTCTTGTCTCCCTCATTTTATTCCTTTCCGATAGAAATATATGGTATACACTCCCCCAAAAGCGCTTCCAGGCGAGTAAACAAGTGATGCTGTGACACGAGCAGGTAATAAGGAATTGAAGAAACAAACCTGATCTTGCAACTAACACATCCATTCCTGAAGCGCTCTGAATTGCTGGCAGTAATAATTGGGAGCACGTTTGCATGAAAAAATTCTTCCTCTCCTTGTCATTACGAACTCATCTGCTTCTGATCACATTCCTCCTCGCTGCACCGTCGGCCATGTTTATATTCCTCTCCGGATATGAACAACGCAAAGATTCTATCCATGAGGGTGCCAATGAAGCGAGAAGGCTGGTCAACAGTATCGCCTCGGAACAGTACAATCTGACCGGAGACATTGAACAATTACTGATAGTGTTAGCTCAACTTCCGGAAGTAAAGGAGCATAGAGTAGATGCAGCCAGTACTATTCTGGCAGGCATTCTTGATAAGAGCCCAAATTTTGCCAACATCATTCTTACAGACCTCACTGGTGAAGTCTGGGCATCGGCACTGCCATTAACAGCTCCATTCTCCATCGGCAGTAAACGTTCGTTTCTTAATACAATAGCCAGTAAACAATTCTCTTCCGGTGAATATAATGTCGGGAAATTATCGGCAAAGCCGACGATAGGTTTCGGATATCCGATCATTACAGGGAATGGCGGGATTTCCGGGGTTATTTCGGCGAACTGCAACTTTGATCATTTTTTGAAGAACATCAAGAACTCAAGTCTGCCCAAAGGCTCATTTTACAAGATTATCGACCACAAAGGTATCCTCATCGGCACAAGTCTGGAAACAGACAGAATCAAGGGCACAAAGATTGACGACGAAACTTTTCTTCGCATGCAAAACGGTCCCGATGAAGATGTTATTATCCCTGAATCCGGTAGGTCCGATGACAGCCAAATAACCGCTTACCGCAAATTACGTCTTAACGGGGAGCAGGTTCCATATCTCTATATTCAAGCAGGAATACCGCTTTCCGGTACTCTGTCACGTGCGGTACACATTCAACTGTATCATAGTGCCGTACTATCGCTGTTCCTGCTGATCGCAATTCTGTTGGCAATTTTTGTAGGCAACAAAAGTTTCGTGGGCAGGATCCGTCAGCTTCAGGAAGCCTCACGATGCGTTGCAGAAGGAAACCTGCAGTTTCGAGTTGCCCATCAATTGGGAGGCGGCGAGCTGGGCGCCTTGGGTCTGACTTTTGATAGCATGGCTGAAAAACTTGATCAAAGAGAGTCAGCCCTCGTTAGAAGTAAACAAGAACTTGATGACCTCTACAATAATGCTCCCTGCGGCTACCATTCTATAAACGCGGATGGCATGTTCATCCGCATCAACGATACAGAGCTTAACTGGTTGGGTTACACTCGGGAGGAAATGGTTGGTAAAATGCACCTGACTGACATTATCACACCTGAAGGAAGGGCAACACTTCAGGAAAGCTTTCCTCTTCTGAAAACAAAGGGTTCGATTAAGGATGTGGAGTTTGATCTGGTACGTAAAGATGGGTCCTTTCTGCATGTACTGGTAAATGCCTCCGGGTTGTTCGATCAAAATGGCGCATTTGTGATGAGCCGCAGCACTGCATATGACATCACGGATCGAATTAAAGCGGAAAGAATAATTCAGGAGCTGAACCAGACTCTTACAATAAGAGTAGAAGAGGAAACGGATCGGCGTCTCCGGCAGGAACGTCTGTTGGCACGCAATGCCCGTCTGGCTGCTATGGGAGAGATGATCGGAGCCATTGCCCATCAGTGGCGCCAGCCCCTGACATCCATATGGGCAACGATCCAAACCATACGCATGGCGTGGGAGCGACAGCGTATTGATGAGGCATTTCTACTGGATATTGAAGCTGACGCTCATAAGCAGATCACCTATATGTCGGATACTATCGAGGACTTCAGAAACTTCTTCAGCCCGGACAAAATATATGAGCAGTTTGACATCAAGGAGAAAATCCAGGAAGTCGCCCAACTGGTATCTGTTCAATTTGCCAATTCCGGCGTTGGAATACGAATTGAGAATAATTCACCTGAACTGCCGTTGCTGGTCAAAGGCTATCAAAACGAATTCAAACAATCAGTACTTAATCTCGTCAGTAATGCTTTTGATGCAATTATGGAGAAAAAAAACCAGGATAATCCGGCAGAAAACGATTTGGGTGCTGTTGGGCTTGTCTCGATCTCCCTGACCGGTATGGAGAATACTATTGTTATCGAAGTAAAAGACACCGGTTGCGGTATCCCGCCCGAGTATGCCGATAAAATATTTGAACCCTATTTCACCAGCAAATCAGAAGGTAAGGGAACCGGAATCGGACTGTATATGTCAAAACTTATCATTGAAGAAAGTTTGGGGGGGCGGCTGAGTTTTGACAGTGGTTCCGGCGGCACTGTGTTCAAGATCGAACTGTCGAGAGATATTCCTGCCGAGGTGAATGCCAATGGATGACAAAACGCCGATAACGGTGCTGTATGTTGAGGATGAGCCGGATATTAGAAAACCGGTCTGCACCGCTCTTGAAATGTATTTTGAAAGGGTACTTGTTGCTGCTAACGGCAGGGAGGGAATAGAAATATTTTCCCGTGAAGCACCCGATGTGGTTGTCAGCGATATCCGGATGCCCGTTATGGACGGGTTGGAGATGATTAAACGTATCCGAAGTCTTTCTCCGGGCACGCCGGTAATTTTCACTACGGCATTCACGGAAACGACGTACCTTTTGAAGGCGATTGAATTGGGCGTTTCAGCCTATATCCGCAAACCTCTTGACTGCAGGCAACTCATCGAGGCGATCATGCTGGCGGCTATACCTGTCCTGCAACGGGCTGAACTGTGCCGGGTTATACAGCGGGAGCTTAATTCACTGGCTATGCACCTTGGCGACAGTCCCGCAATGAAACCTGTTATCGAGCAGGCGCAACGTATTGCATCTACAGATTATGCCATTATCATTCAGGGTGAAACCGGAGTCGGAAAATCGCATCTTGCCGCCCTTATCCACGGTTTAAGCCACCGCAGGGAACTCCCGTTCATAACGCTCAACATCAGTTCCCTGCCTGAATCATTGGTAGAAAGTGAACTTTTTGGACACACCAAAGGTGCCTTTACCGGGGCGGTAGCTGCAAAAAGCGGCCTTTTTGAGGAAGCCCAGGGGGGGACACTGTTTCTCGACGATGTGGACTGTATCCCGCTGTCTGTCCAGGCGAAACTTCTCCACGCAGTTGAGCAGAAGCGTTATTTCCCGATTGGAGGAACGAAGCCGGTTGAAGTGGACGTTCGAATTATTGCTGCCAGTAATCGTGATCTTCTCCTGAAAACTCAGGAAGGACTTTTCAGGAAAGATCTTTACTATCGTCTCGGCGATCTTGTGATGACATTGCCACCACTGCGGGAAAGGGGAGATGATATTTCAAGGCTCGCCCGATTTTTTCTTAACGATATAGCGCGCGAATTGAAGCGCACTCCGCCTCGTTTGGCGCCTGACGCAATAATGGAGTTGTGTCAATACCAGTGGCCCGGCAATATACGGGAATTGAAAAGCGTCATGAAGCGGGCGGCGCTTTTTGCCGGGGAGGTCATTAGTGCTGCCGACTTGAATAATGTTATGAAAAATGCGCATCAAGCGGCGTCAGCGGCGAGTTCAGTCCGCCTGCAGACGCTTGAGGAATTACAGTATCAAGCCGTTAAAACGGCACTGGCTGCAACTGAAGGTAAAAGAATGGAGGCGGCTCGCCTTCTGGATGTTGAGTATCGTAAATTCAAACGTATGTTGGACAAATATCATCTCTGACACCTGCCAATACGGTTAGCAGTATTAATCTCAAACTATCCATTATGGATACCCTTCCTTTGCCCATACCACAATATAATCAATAAGAATCAATATGTTATAACATTGGCACTCTAGTTGCTCTGCTTGGTGAGATAAGAGTGCACTTAAAAGTACTGCTCTCTTGGCGGCCAGGAGGTCTGAGATGCAGGTTTCTTCAAATTATTCTGATGGTTCAGATTGCGGTATCGACATTCATAAAAAACTGTGTGTGTTTACCCGATCACCGTTTGCCGATTGCTACTGCAATAAATTGACAAGTGCTAATGTACCAAGAGTTATAAAATATTGTATGGCAGATTTTGAGTCTTGCCCGATATTTATTAATATGAAAATGGTCAAAATTTCGAGCGATGGTGAAAAAAATGGAAACTAAAGTGATCGTGCAATCAGGCAAAAAAAACAAGAAACCTCGGTACAATGTAGTATCTTTGAGAGTCAGCGAGGAAGAGCGCAGATATCTTGAGGCTCAGATTGTTGGTGAAAAAAAGAGCGTTTCAGATGTGATGCGCGAAGCCTTGACGTTCTATTCTTCACACTGCAAACACGCGTAAACACTTATCCCAGCTCCACACGAACTACATAATCTGCGTTTATACGCTTTGCGTAGCGGCGCGGAATGTTCGCACGTATCTTGCCCCCCTTGGCGGCTACGGCGTAACGGCATACCAATGCTTCGGGTTGTCTGCTCTGGTCCCACACTGCCCAGTGAACAATAGAGCCGTCCGGAGCGGTGACGTTGGCCTCGAAATAGGGTGAACTTTCCGTGCAGCCCACCTGAAAATCGTGGCGGTGCGGTCCTTCGGGAAATGCGCGAGGATTCATGAAGTCGAATAACGAATCGTGCTGCATGATGTGTTTGCGCGCATACGGCCAGACGTACTCACGTAAAAAATATTGATCCGCATAATGCCAGGATGAAGGTTCAACTTTGAGATAATCAGAGATCATATCGTGCATCGGCGGCATCACTCCGCGTGTGCAACCCCACATTCCTGCGAGGATTAGCTCGGTATGACTGCCGCTATCGCGCATCATGTGAAACGCCTGGCCCTCCTCTACCCACTCCTGCACTGCATCCGCTTCACGGGAAGAAAATATTGCATCTGCATCACGGAAAATCACACGATCCACATTCGGATCATCATACGCGGCAAATCGCCACATGGTACCCGGCCATTTTTTCAGTACTTCATCGACCTCAATCACTTGTCCGCCGTGCACCGCAATACGTTCTTTGACGCTGGCAGGCACGGTTTCATCCACATAAAAACGACACGTCCAGTCAGGGTATATTAACGATTGATCCATTACATTGAGTACCCCGGGTTCGCAATATTTGGGGTTCGACCCGAATAATGAAAACGCAATGATATTGCGTGAGCGATCTGCACTCAAACCGGGTACAGGTCCTGCTGTCCAAGTTTTATAGGTTTTTTGTCCAAACATCCCGTCACGTTTAACCAGTGCGAGGTGACCGAATTCCCGGGTTTTTTGTAAATCACTTTTGTTCTGATATGCGTGTGATAGCGCATCAATAGCCGACAAAATTGTGGGATCGCCCGCCAATGCACGGGTTGCATGCATGATCGCCTCATCCCACTGCTGCAAATGCAGGCAACACGCCGCCACATCCGACCACGCCTGTGCTACTTGTGGGTGGGCTGTGATGAATCCCAATGCGATTTCTTTACCCAGTTCATACTGCCCCGCATCGAACGCTTGTTTGAATTTTTGTTTTTCATGATCAGGATTAAGAGCAGGTTTGGACTTACCAAAAGGCTGGTGCCTGGTGGCCCTCTTTACTGAATGATCCGGAATGCGCGTCATGGTTATCCTCAATTATTTTTCTATATCGTAGTGCCACGGTACTGCAGGACAGCACCTTTGTGCTGATTGATCAATGCGATTTTCCTTCCGGAGCGTTTCTGGCTGTGTAACAGTATCATATCAACGGATGGCGGCAAGTACTATTGCTTTTGACTCATCCGGAGGTCTGAAGTATAATCCACAACCCGACCGGTTGTCACTGGAGCCTTCCGCTCTTAATTTATGCTTTGCAAGGAATCCTGAATGCAATTTTTTATTGACCCCTATTTTCCCGATACCATTGATGCCGTTGGCGACGCAGGCATGGCCGGTTTTGACGAGAAGCGTCCGCTTTATCTTTCCGGCTGCAAAAATTTTCTGGCGAAGTATCGTGAAGAGATTAAACAGATGCATCGGGATGGCGTCAGTGGAACTGATGTGACTCACCTGCTCTGCGATATGATGGATGAATTGCACAACAAGCTGTTCCTTTCCATCGTCTATGACCTGGGCGGCAGCAGCGACATGCTGGAGCATATCACCCTGGTTGCCGTGGGCGGGTACGGCCGCGGCGAGCTGAACCCATTCTCCGATATCGATATCATGTTTCTGCATGATGGTACCCTGCCGGTCACAACGGTGGAGGATATTGCCCAGAAGCTGCTCTATTTTCTGTGGGACATGCGGCTGGATGTCGGTTATTCGGTGCGCCGGATTGCCGATTGCATCGAAATGGCCGCCTCGGACGGCACCGTCAAGACGGCGTTGATGGATGCCCGTTTTCTTTCCGGGAGCAAGCCGCTGTTTGCCAACCTTTCCAAGGTTATTTTCAGCCAGATCCTGCCCAAGTCGAGTGACTCGTTCATCAAGGAAAAGGTTGCTGATATGAAGTCCCGTCGGGAAAAATACGGTTCCACGGTCTACCTGCTGGAGCCGAATCTGAAGGAAGGGGAGGGGGGACTTCGGGACCTGCAGACCGCCATCTGGGTGGCGCGCGTCAAGTACAAGTTTGTCGATCTGCGTGAACTGATCATCAAGGGTATTGCTGATGACGAAGAGCTGGAGACCTACCATGCGGCTCTCGACTATCTCTGGCGTATTCGTAATGAACTCCATTATTTCAATAATCGCAAAAACGATCAGCTGACCTTTGATGCTCAGGTTCATCTGGCCGAATTTCTGGGCTATAAGGATAGCGGCCGCGTGTTGGCGGTGGAAGATTTTATGCGGGATTACTACCGTCACGCCAACAAGGTCGAGCATTTTACCTCCAGTATGATCACTCGCTGTATCTGGCGGGACGAGGGCGCACTGAAGATCCTGGGATATTTTGTGCGACGACCGGTGGGCGATGGTTGTTTTGTTCTCAAAGGGGAGCTGATTGTTCCTGATGAATCGGTTGTCGAGAAAAATCCGGTCGTGATGATGAAAGTCTTTGAACTGGCCCAAAAACACGGGGTGACGCTCAATGTCCGGGTTAAGGGACTTATCAGAAAAAATCTTGCCCTGATCAACGACAAGTTCCGCCGCAACCGCGAGGTAAATCAGTCGTTTTTGAATATTCTGCGGTCAACCAAGGGGGTAGCCGGTACACTCCGTCTGATGCATCATCTGGAGTTTCTGAACCGCTATATTCCAGAGCTTGAGCATATTTACTGTAAAGTCCAACATGACCTGTACCATATCTACACGGTTGATATTCATACGCTTTTCGCGGTGGAACAGACCGAGAAGACATTAAGTGGTGAGTTAAAGGGGATAATGCCGCTTCCCTGTGCGATTGCCGCCGAGATCGGCAAGCCGGAACTGCTGCTCCTGTCGGTGCTCTTTCATGATATCGGCAAGGGTTCGGGGGGAGGACACGCCGAGAAGGGGGCTGCCATGATTCCGACCATCTCCCGCCGGATGGGACTTTCCCGGGAGGACAGTGAACGTCTTGAATTTCTGGTTCGTCAGCACCTGCAATTTGCCCACATCTCGCAACGGCGCGATCTGAACGATGAAAAGATGATTGTCCAGTTTGCCCGTCAGATGGAAAACAGCGAGAATCTCAAGATGCTCTACCTTCTGACGGTTGCAGATGTACGGGCGGTAGGATCAGATGTCTGGACGACATGGAAAGCATCACTGTTTCAGGAATTATATGAAAAAGCTTTTGCAGTTCTTGATCGGGGCGGGTTCGAACAGGAGGCCAGCAGCGAAAGGGTCGGCTCCGTTATCAAAAAGGTTACCGATATACTGGAGAGCGAGTTTGCCGTTGATAAAATTCGTCACGAGCTCAAGGCCATGCCGGTGCGGCTGCTTCTTTCCAATCCTGCTCCGTTGATTGCAGAGCAGGTCCGCCTTCTGCTGGGTCTGGAAAAGTCGGATATTCTGCTGCGGCTCACCCATCAGACTGATGGCGGTTATTCAGAATACACCATTTGTGCCCACGATATGCCGGGGCTTTTTTCCCGGATTACCGGTGTCATGGCATCAAACGGCATCAATATTCTGGGAGCGCAGATAAACACCAGTAAGAACGGCAAAGTGCTGGATATTTTACAGGTTAATTCACCTCAGGGAAATCTGGTTACTGATCAAGGGAGATGGGACAAAATTGGTAATGATATGCGCCAGGTTCTCCACGGAGAGGTACAGGTGTCAACACTGGTTGCCGGACGCAAACGTCCGACGCTGTTGACGAGCCGTCCGGCCCCCCGTTTTGCCACCAAGGTTGAAATCGATAATGAAGTGTCAGACGAGTATACCGTCATCGATATCCTGACGCACGACAAGGTCGGTCTGCTCTATCTGATTACCAGCACTCTGGCTGAAATGGGCTTGTATATAGGCGTATCAAAAATTTCCACCAAGGTGGATCAGGTGGCTGACGTGTTCTATGTACGGGATATTTTCGGCCATAAAATCACCGCCCCTGAAAAACTGGGCGAGATCTGTAGCAAATTGATAACTGCGATTGATGAGTGGGTGTAGCGGTTATGCGGGCCGGGCTCTTTCAGTAAACGGCGTTACGGTATTTTGTCAGCGGATATATGAAGCTGGCAATGGAGGCATTTGCGCAGAATAAGAAGTGTGAGTCCATTCATATGGAAGTAGTTGCCGCATCGTGGACATTTGCTGAGTGTGACCAGAAAAGTCGTAAAAATCAATACAACCAGCCAGATGCCGAAAACTGTTCCCATCGCGATGTTGGTGGGCGAAATTGAATGGGTGATCAAAATGGCGGGAATATAGGCGAGCACCGTTGCAAAGAAATACTTGCGCCGCCTTCTTGTTTTCTTCATGACTTCCGTATACGTGACCTGATCGACAGGATTGTTATCCACTTGTTTCTCCCCCTGCATCTCCACAGAAAATGGATCAGATTGAATAAAGCACCGGCAGTCAGAACCGGTCGGCAACGAACTGTTTTCTGGTCAAAAAATACAGAAAACGACCTCTTGCCGACTAATTTTTTCTCCTGAAAAGGAAGTACCAGATAGAAAAAGCAGATCCACCGAGGGCTATAAACAGCAGGTAAGGTACCACAACACTGATGCGCTCATCAATCAGTAATCTGTAGATACCCGGAAAGAATGAGGGGACAAGGCAGATAACAACAATAATCACACCACAGACAAGCGTGGCTATTGAGCTTACGATGTGGGATTTTATAAAGAAATTTTCATCAGGCTTCCACATGACAAAACCCCTCCATCATCTGGTCTGTGCCAAATGCGTGCACCTGTTTTCCGGCTTTTGCTTCAAAAAGCGAGTGGTCACCGCTCTTTAGCTTTAGTTTCTACCTTGGTTTTTGATGCTAACCCTCTCACAATACCTATAATCAGCATGAAAGCCGGGACCAGCTGTCCGACCACTATCATCGCGAAGAACCCGAGGAAGATCCAGACAAAAAAACCATCCTCTCCTGTGGGAGCACTTGCGGCAGCAAATGCAGTCGCGGGGCCCAGCGTTCCAATCAGGGTAGCTAAAGCTTTCATGATGTTCTCCTTTCAGATATCCTCGTTAACCTGATTTATCAGGCAGATTAATTGCATCAATTGCGCCAAATATATACGCATTAGTAAATCTAATTCGTAAAAGAAGTGAATTCAGGTTGTTATGAGGTAAAACATCACTAAAGTATATTTTTTATGTGTTATAAATCCTGCGAAAAGTATAGAAAAGTTATACGCAGTCAGCGCCCGGTATCCTGAAAACCTTCAAGATACCGGTTGTTCCGCAGTTTGAACGAATTAAGCCGGGTGTATATTGTTTTCATGCAGTGACTTTAGGGTGTAAGGCAGAAGGAATTCAAAATATGAAAATGCGCATTTCCCTGATCGCGAAAATCACCTTGGCCACTTTGTTGATCCTGCTTGTATTTATGGGGCTGTTGGACAGCATCAATCTAAGAACCTTTCGAAAGCTCATGATTGAGTACGCAGTTTCAAACGCGGATGAAATTGCTGATGTAATCAATCAGAGCACGTATGATGCCATGCTTAAAAATGACAAAACCAGCCTGTATCACATGATCGAGAGGATTTCCGCGAGTAAGAACATTGAACACATACGGTTGATTAATAAAAAAGGGCTGGTGGTGTATTCGAACATTAAGGAAGAAATTGGTTCGGTAATCGGCAAGCATGCCGACGAATGCATAATGTGTCACAATTCGGCAAACCCCGAAGAATTATCACCAGCGACAAATCAAAGCAGAATTATTACCAGAACAGGAAAAGAGTCGCTTGGATTCACAAAGGCTATTCAGAACCAGGAGGCCTGTTTTACCGCATCATGCCACTTTCATAATAAGAACGACACAATATTGGGGCTTCTTGATATATCAGTTTCCCTGGAAACGCTCAGACAAAAATCTCGTGAGTACCGGCTTGTCTTTGTCATACTGACGTGCATGCTTCTGATGTTATTCGGCATGTTGGTAATATTTCTCATCTATTATCTTGTCGATATTCCGGTGAGGGCGCTTGTCCGGCACAGTGAGCTGGTTGCATCGGGAAATCTTGAATCGCGAGTCCCTGTCACCAGCGGGGATGAACTTGGAGAGTTGTCGGAAGCGGTCAACGACATGACCGAAAGTCTTGGCAGAGCGGACAAAGAGTTGAAAGTGTGGGCTGACAGCCTTGAAAACAAGGTGGAGGAGCGAAGCCGGGAAATCATGCGCATGGAAGAGCAGTTACGCCGCTCGGAGAAACTGGCGTCTCTTGGTACACTTGCTGCCGGGGTAGCGCATGAAATCAACAATCCGCTGACCGGAATTCTCCTCTATGCGTCAATTATCAACAGCGACAAAAGGCTTGATCAGGCTCTGTTGCCGGATGTCGAGAGGGTTATTACGGAGACCCAAAGGTGCGCCGGAATTGTGAAAAACCTGCTTGAATTCAGTCGAGAATCTTCACCGGAAAAAGAGGTAATAACCCTCCGTGCAATTCTTGATGAAGTTGTCACTTTCGTCAGCAAACTGCCGGATTTTAAAGATATTGTCATAAGGAAAAATTACGGTGCCGATATCCGGCAGATTCTGGTTGATCCCCGTCAGATCCGCCAGGTGTTCATGAATCTGGTAATTAATGCCGGTCATGCAATGCCTCAGGGAGGGGATTTCGAGATCTCCACTTATTTGTCACCGGACAATAAGTATGTCTGTGCGAGCCTCAAAGACAATGGGTGTGGTATTCCTGAAGAAAACCTTGCCCGGATTTTTGATCCATTTTTTACAACCAGATCTGACGGCACGGGTCTTGGACTGTCAATTTCGTACGGAATTATTCAAAATAACGGTGGTACGATTGAGGTAAAGAGCACGATTGGTGAAGGGACAACATTTATCGTCATGCTTCCAGTTTCCGGCTGACCTGTGATGCTGATACGTTAATCAACGCAAAAAGGCCACCCTGAAGTGGCCTTTTTACAATTCTTTGATTCTCATGCATCCCCCCTTTCTAGTTTTTCGTTGAATCAAGTTCTTCTTTCACTACAGACACCACACCTTTTACCATTCCAGTCATCAGCAGCACTGCCGGTAGAATCTGTGCTATTACGATCAGCGCACAAACCCCCAAAAATATCCAGACAAAGATTCCGCTATCGTCTACCCGTCCACTGGATGCAAGTGCAACTGTCGGTGCGATGGTTCCCATTAACGTGATAATAAGTGCTCTCATGACATCCTCCTATTTTAGTGTGTGTTGGATTTTATTGCTTTTGTATAACGGTGTTGCATCGCTGATGCCAAGTAGTCTATATATATTTAAATTGAATGTAACAATTTGATTATATTGATGATATTAATTTTATCCCGGCCTCTGTGAATTCAGCATTTAGCAATTAGAGGCCGGTTGCTGTATGAAAACATGATACTAATTATTTCCGCTATACAAATTAAACGCAGTAATCATAGCTGGTTGTGATGCTGTTGGTGGAAATATAACGGTGTATAAAACTTTTATACCTGAAAAAATAGCCAAAAAATGGACAATGCCGGTTGTGACTGCTAAACTGCATACGGCCTAAGAAGCCGCATCAAAGCCCAATTATTTTCATTCCGTGGAGGATTCGTAAAATATGAGATCATTTTCCAGCAAAACTCAATTATGCGCAGTTATCGGTAATCCTATTGGGCACAGCCTTTCCCCGGCAATTCATAATGCCGCCTTTGAGGCTCTTGGTTTGGATTTCATTTATCTGTCTTTTCCGGTCGAAGACGTAAAAGGTGCTTTGGCAGGCATGCGTGCGATAGGGAACTTTCGAGGGATGAGTGTTACCATACCGCACAAAACCGAAGTAATGAAATATGTCGATGAAATAGCGGATGTAGATCGCAGCATCGGCTCGATTAATACGGTCATTCATGAAGACGGCAAGCTGATCGGGCTGGGCACGGATGGGACGGGTGCCTTGAAGGCTCTTGTCGATAACGGTGTTGAAATTGACGGCAGGAATATTTTGATGTTGGGGGCTGGCGGTGCGTCCAGGGCGATTTCATTTACTCTTGCCCGTAATACCAAGCTGGCAGAATTGGCAATCCTGGATGTTAATGAACCTCTGCTTCATGGGCTGAAGGCTGATTTGGATGCCGGTACGGATGCCGTCATCAAGACCGGGTTGATGACCGATCTCGCGGCTGCGATGGAGAAAGCTGATGTGATTATCAACTGTACGCCGGTCGGCATGCATCCGAACGTGGATGCCTCACTGATTCCTCCGGAGCTGTTCCGGCCGGGGCAGGCTGTCTTTGACATTGTCTATAACCCGCTTGAAACAAAACTGTTGACGGATGCCCGGTCTCGCGGTCTTAAAGTCGTTCCCGGAGTCGAGATGTTTCTCAATCAGGCGGTTCTGCAATTCGAGCGTTTTACCGGTCTTGACGCACCTGTGGAAGTTATGCGTCGCATAGTTATGGAGCGTTTACAGTCATGAACATTGTACTGATCGGATATCGAGGCACCGGAAAAAGCGCAGTCGGAAAGCTTGTCGCCGATTCTCTGGGTCTGGAGTACATATCCATGGATGCACGGATAGTTGAGAAGGCCGGCATGTCAATTCCGGCTATTGTGGAGAGTCACGGCTGGACGACTTTCCGCGATATGGAATCTGAAGTAGCCCGTGAATTGGCACAGGCTGACAATCTACTCATTGATTCAGGCGGTGGCGTTATTGAAAGACCGGAGAATATTGTGGCCCTACAGGTGAACTCGCGTATTGTCTGGCTCAAGGCTTCAGTGGACACCATCGTCTCGCGAATTCAGGGTGACACCGAAAGGCCATCCCTGACCGGTGGAAAGAGCTTTACCGAAGAGGTGGCCGAAGTCCTGGAGCGCAGGGCCCCGAAATATAAGGACGCCGCTCAACACGAAATTGATACAGACCTGCTGACTCCGGAGCAGATTGCAGACAGGATTATAGAAATATGTAAACAGGGATAGATTACTGCATTTGAAGTTGCACGTGAAATAAATTGAGACCGGTTTTCAGCGTTCCCCCCGTGCCGATATCCCCAGTTTTTTCATCATGCTTTGGAAATTCGGCCTGAGAATGCCGGTATCCTCAGCCGCTCTGGTGACATTCCAGTTGTTGCGTTCAAGAGCGTTTCGCACAAAAAGACTTTCCAGAGAATCCATGGCATGATCCCGAATATTACGCTTCATTTCCTTGAGCTCTTCCGAGTTCATCGGAATATGGTCAATCTTCATGCCTGTAGCCGCCTCCTTGTGCTCCCACAGTTCGAGATCTTCGTTGCGGATGATATTTCCTTCCGCCAAAACTACCGCACGTTCAATCACGTTTTCCAGTTCTCTAACATTTCCGGGATAGGAATGGTTTTCGAGAAACGACATGACGTCAGGCGCGATTCCGTCAATTTTTTTGCCTATCTCGGTAGTATATTTTTTGAGGAAATGGCGAATCAGAATCGGGATATCCTGCTTGCGTTCCCGAAGCGGCGGGAGTTCGATGGGAATAATATTCAGGCGGAAAAACAGGTCTTCCCGGAAGGTCCCTTCGTTTGCCATGGTTCTGAGGTTTTTGTTTGTTGCGGCAACCAGATGAATATCGATCGGAACCAGCTGTGTGCCGCCGATGGGTGTTATTTTGCGTTCCTGCAGGGCCCGCAGGAGTTTTGCCTGAGTGGATATGCTGATATTTGAAACTTCATCCAGAAAAAGGGTGCCGCCGTCGGCAACCTTGAACAACCCGGTTTTTGCCTGAACCGCGCCGGTAAAAGAACCTTTGACATGTCCGAATAATTCGCTTTCCAGCAATGTCTCCGCCAGTGAAGAGCAATCTACCGCAACAAACGGGTTGTCTTTCCTGGGGCTGTTGTCATGGATCGCGCGTGCAGCCAGCTCCTTGCCGGTGCCGCTCTCGCCGGTGATGAGCACGGTGCTGTTGGTGGCGGCGACACGTATGATGCGTTGATAAACCTTCTGCATTTCCTTGCTTTCGCCAATAAACTGGTGAAAACCATGATGTTGGCTGACCTCTTCTTTAAAACATGTTTCTTCAGTGGGGATTTTGCGCTGACTGAGTGATTGCCGGACTTTCTCCAGCAGAACATCCGGCGTGAATGGTTTTGAGATATATTCCGTTGCTCCGTTTTTTATGGCTTCAACGGCAGTGTCAATTGAGGCATAGCCGGTGATAAGAATCACCGGTATGTCAGGCTGCAGGGTTTTGACCGATTTAAGTACTTCAATGCCGTCCATGCCCGGCATCTTCAGGTCGGTAATAATCAATCCGAAATCTTTTTCCTGTAAACGTTCGATCGCTTTATGACCGCTGTCACAAGTCTCCACGCTGAAATCCTGTCCTTCAAGAACCCGTTTAATCCCGTAACGGATCACCTCTTCATCATCAACAACAAGGATCTCAATCTTCTCCATATTCTTCCCCCATTGATTAAATAAAATCATGTGCTCAGGAAAAAAGGTGCCGGTAAATCAGTTGTGAAGCGTACGCCTTTCTCGACTTCCGAGTCAATAGTATTGTTATTCAGTATTTTATATAGTGTATTTCGTGCATTTTTAAAAAATCGTGGTATTGTTTCACCAAATTCATTTGTTGGTGTATGAAACATGAATAAATACCGGCTTACCTTCACTCCCCTCAGTATTGTAATCTTCTACGCCTGTATCGGCGTAATTTGGCTCTTTTTCAGTTGCGCAAAAATTTTCACTAAATTATTCGTCAACAAAGCGGCTTTAACATCATTTGAAGTATACAACATCATATTTATTTTAGTGACGTCCTGGCTGCTGTATTTTTTGATCCGAATAAGCGAAGCCGACGTCAAACATCGCAAGAATACCCTCAGCAAGCTTTACCGTGCGCTCAATGCCTACAGTGAGTGCCACAAGATTCTGATCAGAGCCGACAACGAAATGCAGCTTATGCAGAATATCTGCCGGACAATTGTCGAGGTAGGCGGCTACAAGGTTGCCTGGGTTGGAGTTGCTGAACTCGATGACGACAAAAATATCCGGCCGATAGCACAATGGGGAGACAGCCTGGGCTACCTTAAAAATCTTAATGTCAACTGGTCCAATACGGATCGGGGACGAGGGCCAACCGGAACCGCCATAAAGACCGGAAAACCGGTGGTGGTGAAATATATCGAATTCGATCCAAAATGGGAGCTCTGGCGGGAAGATGCCTTGAGGCACGGCTTCAGGTCGTCCTTGTCGCTGCCGCTTATTATAGACGGGCATCCGTTTGCGGCACTGGTAATTTTCTCAGGTGAAACCCGGGCTTTTAATGACAGTGAAGTCAAACTCCTGTCGGAACTGGCTGATGACCTTTCCTACGGAATCAGCACCTTGCGTGCATCCGTGGAACGTATGAAGGTGGAGAAAGAATGCAGCTTGCTTGCATCCGTCATCGATCAGGCTGACGAGGGGATTATCCTGTTTAACAGAGAAGGGGTTATCCAATATGTGAACCCCGCAGCAGAGACGATTACCGGCCATTCTCCGCAGGCTTTGATTGGCCATAACATTAATGCACTGGAAAATCAGGAACCGAACAGGCATTTTTACGACGCCATGTTAAAGAGCATTCCCTGTGATAAACACAGGGCAGGGCACTTCCAGTTCAAACGCCATGACGACGTCATGTTTGAGTTGGACGTGAATACCTGGTCGGTGACGGATGAATCCGGAAACATCGTCAGCTATGTCGCCCTGGTGCGCGATATCAGCCACGAAATGCAGCTTCAACGCCAGTTGCGCAGTGCGCAGCGTATGGAAGCTATCGGCACCCTGGCAGGCGGCATTGCCCACGATTTTAATAACACGCTCGCTTCAATCATTACCTGTTCAGAAATGGCCCTGGAGGCGGCTCCGCCGGGAAGTACGCTCTATGAACTGATTGAGGTCGTGTACAAATCCGGCTTGCGCGGCAAGAATCTGGTCAAGCAGATCCTTACGTTCAGCCGGCAGGGGGAGCAGGAACGCCAGGAGGTACGGGTTGACCTGGTGGTGAGCGAATGCCTCAAACTTCTGCGGGCAACCCTGATGCCCACGATCGAGATACGGCTTCACATCGATAAAAAGCTGGGATTGGTGTTTGCGGATCCAACCCAGATACAGCAGATAATCATGAACCTCTGTACCAATGCCGTTCACGCCATGCGTGGTCAGGCTCATGGTGAAATGGATATCTGGCTTGAAAACATCGATATTGACAGTGATTCTGTTCTCAATTTCGGTAATTTGCCGCCACGGTTGTATGTCTGTCTGACGGTTGCCGACAACGGTCATGGGATGGATGAAAAGACAATCGAACGCATATTCGATCCTTTTTTTTCCACCAAGGAGCAATCTGAGGGGACTGGTCTCGGTCTGTCGGTGATTCACGGTATTGTAACTAACCACGGTGGCTCCATTACGGTGGAGAGCCATCCGGGGCAAGGGTCGCAATTCAAAGTATATCTTCCCAGTCTGGATAAATGTTCCGACATCGAGGAAGACGCGTCAATGACAGCAATCATGTCGGGAACCGAATGTGTCCTGCTGGTTGACGATGATGAAAACCTGATTTATGGTATTGAACAGATGCTGAAGCAGTTCGGATACAGCGTTGTTGCGCAGACGGACCCTCGGGCCGCATTGCAGCTCTTTTCAGCTGAGCCGGAGAAATTTGATCTCATCTTTACCGATCTTGCCATGCCCCATATGAGCGGCATTGAACTGGCGCGCGAACTTACGCGTATCCGTCCCGGCATACCCGTGATCCTCTGTACCGGGTATGACACCATATCAAACGGTGAGACTGACGAGATTGGAGAATCAGCCGACTTCATTAGTGAACTGGCACTGAAACCGCTGGTACGGGGAGAATTTGCCTCCATGATTCGCAGGGTACTTGATGATTCAAAACAGTATGAGGTTCACCATGGCTAGAATTCTGATAATTGACGATGACCACCTGATGTGCCAGTCACTGTCGCTTGTGGCCAGACAGGAAGGCTATGACGTCTCATCCGTCCACACTCTGGGCGAGGGGCTTGAAAAAGCTACCACCGAACCGTTCGACGTTGTTTTTCTCGATGTCAATATGCCCGATGGCAATGGCCTAGATTTTCTCTCCAGGCTTCCACGGCTCCCCTCGTCTCCTGAAGTCATCATCATAACCGGCTATGGAGATCCGAACGGTGCCGAGTTTGCCATTAAATGGGGCGCGTGGGACTATCTCGAAAAGGGCGCATCGGTTAAGGAAATTACCCTTTCATTGGTTCGCGCTCTGCAATACAGAGAACAAAAACAGCTCGGAAGTGCTTCAAATGACGAGGCGCCGCTCAAGCGGGACGGGATTATCGGCAACAGTATCCGGTTGAAGGAATGTCTTGAGCTTGTTGCGCAAGCTGCTAACAGTGATTCCAGCGTGCTCATTTCCGGAGAAACCGGCACCGGCAAAGAGCTGTTTGCACGGGCGGTTCATCAGAACAGTACCCGCAGTGCCAAAAATTTTGTGGTGGTTGATTGTGCGGCAATTCCGGAAAATCTCATTGAAGGTATGCTCTTCGGTCACGAAAAAGGGGCTTTCACCAACGCGGATCAGGCTCGCGAGGGATTAATTTACCAGGCTAACGGCGGTACTCTTTTTCTGGACGAGATCGGCGAGATGCCGCTTGCGTTGCAGAAGGTGTTTTTGAGGGTGTTGCAGGAACACCGCTTTCGGCCATTAGGAAGCAGCCGTGAACTGGAAAGTAATTTCCGACTGGTTACGGCCACGAATCGTAATCTGGATGAAATGGTGAAAAACGATCAATTCCGTTCTGATCTTCTGTTCCGCATCAGCACCTTTGCGATTGAACTGCCACCCCTGAGAGAGCGGCCAGAAGACATAAAGGTGCTGGCCCGCTACCATACGGACAGGATTTGCGAACATTACGGCACTCCGACGAAAGAATTTTCTCCCGATTTTCTTAAAATGCTGGCTTCCTACAGTTGGCCGGGTAATGTCAGGGAACTGGTCAATGCCCTTGAACGAACCATAGCGGCTACCCGCTTTGAATCAATGCTCTTTCCGAAACACCTCCCCATTAATCTGCGCATTGAAGTAACCAAAAACACCATGAAACATGAAATCCCGGAGACGCCTCCCCAGCAAACATTGGATCATAACGGCTCTTTGAGCTTCCCCCACCTGCACGAGTTACGCGATACAATGTATGCCAATGCCGAGAAGCAGTATCTTCAGGATCTTATGGCCCTCACCAACAATAATATCGCCGAGGCATGCCGTATATCCGACCTCTCGCCATCCCGTCTCTACGCTCTCCTGAAAAAACAGGGAATTCATCTGCAACGCTAAAACCAGCCTTTTCTTTTCCTGTAATGCAGTAATTTTATTGTAGCACAGGAAAAATACCTTTCTGCTCTGCCCCCCTTTGTATCGACGTAACTATCCAAAATAATTACATATAATTTAAAATATTCGTACCAGAGCATGAATGAGAATATTTTTAGTGCTGCCATGGTTTGCGGCTATAACACACCGTAATTACATAACTATTTAAAATATTACTGCATAAAATCCTGTTGGCACTCTGATTGCTAATACAAAGATGTGACGAAAAAAAGGATAACGAAAGGGGATTGTCATGGGACCCAATAAACTGAAAACTAAAACTGAGAAGATAGCTAATGCGATGATTATCGGCTTGGTAGTGATGGGAACCGTTATTTTTTCGGTCATGAATCAGGCTTCATCAGGAACCGAGTTAATGCCCAGGATTTTTATGCTTTTCCTGGGTGCAATCATAACTGTTCAGGTAATTCCCAGCCTGATCCTTCTGGGTAAAGTTATCACCGGTGTCGCCTCCCTGAGCCAGAAAAAACAGGAACCAGCTAAAGTAACTGCGCGCAGCAATGACGGTAAGTAAGTGTCCAGTGACCAAATTCTGTAATGATCGAGGCGGCCATGGAAGAGCAAGGGATTTTGGTTGCGGACAAGGACACAGAATTTCTGAAAGAGGTGACGGACCTTTTTTCAGACGCCGGATACACGGTGGAAACAACGAATTCTGCTGTCCATGTTATCAGCAACATTTTAAAAAAACAGACTCCGGTTGTTATGCTGGGGAGCGACTTTGATAAAAAAATAAATCTTCTCGAACTGGCGCAGTTCCTCAAGAAATGCAACCGCCATCTGGCAGTGATCCTGGTGTCTGATGAAGCGATACTGCCGATAGTCAAGAGAATCAGTAAGGAAGGTATGTGCAGTTACGCGCTTCGACCGGTGAATGAAATGGGGCAGATTGCCGGGCATTCACTCAAAGCGGCATAGTAAAAACAGGTAGCTCAGGAATACTTACGTCACATTCTACATAAGGAGGAAACAAGTCATGTTATCAGCACTTTTGAAAATCGCAGTGATTATGAGCACTCTTCTGGTTTCGGCCATGCCGGCATTTTCCGGTTCAGAGGGAAGGAGCAATCCGCCGGATGTAATGATCTGGGGATTTCTCGGATTGTGCGCCCTGATCATTATTGCCCAGGTCGCTCCGATGATCAGTAACCTCAAGAAACAGACAAAAATTGCCGCCGAACAGACAAAATCGGAAAAAGCTCATCAGGTGCAATGATCAGTTGATATCTCAATAAAGAAGGGGGGAGTTGCCGTGAAACGCAGAGATATTTCATTCCTAACGATGCAGAGCATTATCGCGATACTGCTCTTTGTGTTCTGTAGCACTGGCACTGATCGGGCTCAAGCCGCTGATTACTCGTTCGGCGACGGCACCGGTAAAAACGATGCTTGCCTGGAATGCCACAAAAATCAGACAAAAGTCAGTGGCCTTAATTATATCGACCCGAAAAAATTCGGCCATACCACGCATGCCAAATTCGGCTGTACCACCTGCCACGACACCATTACCAGTACCCATCCCGGAACAAAGTCAGCTGCCAATACAACAAGTTGCGGCGACTGCCACAGCGAAATCATCACTCAGTATTCAACAAGTGTTCATGCTAAAAATACGGCCTGTAGCGGCTGTCACAATCCTCACAGGGTTAACACGGCCAGTGAGATTGCCGCTACCGATATGAACAAGCAATGTGCCGCATGCCACCAGAATATCAAAATAGTTGCATCACACGCTAAATGGCTTCCCCAGACTGAACTGCACTTGGGAGCGATAGCCTGCGTGAGTTGCCACAGTAAAGCAGAAAACTATGTAATCACCATTTACATCGCCAAACGCGACGGTGCTGACTCCGAATCAAAACCGGAACTGATTGCCTATGAGGATTTGCAGAAAAAGGTTGGTGGCGACGACATTCAATATCTTATCGATGCGAACCGCGACAACTATATATCCCTGGACGAACTGCGCAATTTCAATCGCGACCCGGACAATAAGAGCATCTATCTGAAAGCGATAATGACTCCGGTCAAGCCTACCCATTCCTTCCAGACCTTCGACAATCGCTGGGATTGCACCTTCTGCCACGCATCCGGCCCGAAAATCATGCAGACCAGCTTTGTATCGTTTCCGAATCAAAACGGGACATTCAGGAAAGTGGCTGTGGAAAAGGGAGCAACAATGGATGCCCTGCGCGCAATTCCCAACTTTTACCTGATGGGATCCACCCGCAACGGGACTCTTAACGGCATCGGTCTCCTCATCATCGTCGGCGGAATGGTCATGCCGGTCGGACACGGATTTCTCCGCTTCCTGAGCAGGAAAAACAGAAATAAAGGAGAACAGTCATGAGTGCAAAAATGGTCTATCTACAACCAATTCCGGTAAGAATATGGCACTGGCTCAACGCCTTGGGAATAATCACTCTGTGTGTATCTGGCGCCCAAATCCGCTTTCCTGAGTATGTATCGGTATTAGGCAGCTACCGCACTGCCATCACGCTGCACAACACCGCAGGGATAGTTGTGGCGCTCTCTTTTTCTATCTGGTTCTTCTACTACAAGATCGTTGCCAATAATCTCACTGAAATCTACATCCCAAAAGGGAGCGATCTGACAACGGGACTGTTCCGGCAAGCTATATTTTACTTCTTTGCCTACTTCTTCGGCGCACCCAATCCGCACCATGCGACGCCGGAAAACAAGTTCAATCCGCTACAGAAATCAGCCTATTTGGCCATCATGTTCGTACTGATGCCGATGGTCAGCCTGACCGGTATTCTGCTTATGAATGTGGGTCCAATGCGTGAAATAGTCCTGATGATCGGCGGACTGAAAATTCTTGTGGTGATGCACTTTCTGGTCGCCTGCTCACTTACCGCCTTCATCTTTACCCATGTGTACCTCGCGACCCTGGGTGAAAAACCGATGTCGTACATTACACCGATGTGGACCGGTTGGGAAAAAGTTGAAGATCATCATGGTGCCGTGCCTACTCACAATGACTCAGTTGAACACAGTTTTTCACCAAAAGTACCAGGATGTGTCTCTCTGAAACAGACGGAACGAATAAGCGTTTGAAGCGCGTTTTGAAAGGAGAATAGCCATGAAACCGGGAAAAGAAACCAATAAAAAAGATACCAATAAAACGATGAAAATTGTGAATGCGATGATAGTTGCCATGGTAGTAGCAGGAGCAGTCATATTTTCGGTCATAAACCAGGCGGCCTCGGGCAGGGATTATATGACGACGATCTTTCTGGCATTTCTTGGTGCAATCATAACGATCCAAATTATCCCCTGTGTGGTGTTGCTGGGATCAATAGCCAAAGGGATTGTCAGCCTTGTTCACAAGCCGGAATCGATTGAAGCTGCTAATCGCGATAAATAACTCAAATAGTATTCATGCTGTGATGTATTGAAGTGAAGAATTAAAGGAGGCCCGTCATGTTAGTAAATCCTATTGATATCGGACACGGTAAGCTGCCAAAAGCTTCTACGGGACCGGGAAAATATGACAATGCCGCTCAGCAGAGTGACAGTACAATTGGTGCAACCATGGACGATTTATATAGCAAATCGCGCAGCGGCCTGCTTGGTGTGTTTCTTTTTCTGGGTGCCAGTGTATGTGCCCTGTACTTTAGCGAACGCAGCCTTGCCAACTCGCTGCCGACTGATATTATGGAAATGCTTGGTTCGACACCACCCGTGCTTCTGGTGAACTGTGTGTTCGGCGCCTCAACCTTCAGCGCTCTGATCAGCATCGGCGGACGGATATATCATAATCTGGAACCGGGCAAAACTTCGACGCATCTGTGGTTCAGGGTGTTCTTTTATCTCCTGTACTTTATCTCCGGAGCCTTGAGCAGCTACTACGATGTTGTGTTCATTTCCGGTTTGGTTGTCCTTGGTCTTCAGCACTACAACGTCTGGAATTATTACCAACGGGCCATTGAAAAAATTGCTGACCACGAAGCAGTGTGAATGCGACAATCTCGGAAACCGCTCATCTGAGCTCCTTGCAAAAGACCATTTAAGTCTCCTCCCACCTTGCGGGTGTTAGGGTGGGGGGGGAGGCTGCCATGAAATGAGCATGTCGCAACTTCACCCACCCCCTAACCCCCCCCCCCCCGAAATATCCGCAGCAATTTGAAACCATTTTCCAGTCTCATCTTCTCCTTCGCGCAAGAGCGTACTACCGGTAGCAGGACAATAATAATTCATGGACAATGTCCGGAGTGGGGCATGTCCGGCAGTTGCACTGATACGTATTCAAGACGGAAAAATGTGCGGCAACTCTCTTTTATTAAGTGTCTCCTGTAAAATAATGTGGTGGAGCGGTGGCGAGAGTTATTGAGTCTGATGAGTGACTCTGAAACATAAAACGGCATGCAATACAAAATTACCTTGTATTTTTAATTCAGTAATTATAAATTTACCTTGTATTTTTAAATCACACATACTTAATGGTGAAAAATGCGCAGATTTATTGATGATCAACTCCAGCAATGGCAGGACAGCACACGGCGCAAACCGCTCATTTTGAGGGGTGCCCGGCAGGTTGGTAAAACCTGGTCGCTGAAAGAGTTTGGCAAAAACCGCTTTGAATCGGTTGCGTTGGTTGATCTGGAACGCAATACCTCCCTGCGCAAGCTGTTCGATGGCGATCTTAACGCGGTGCGCATCTGCGCCGATCTTGAGGTGCTGCTGCGGCAGAAGATTACGCCGGGAAAAACCCTGCTCTTTTTTGATGAGATCCAGGCGTGCCCCCGCGCCATAACCGCCCTGCGCTATTTTTATGAGGAGATGCCGGAACTGCATGTCGTGGCAGCCGGATCACTTTTGGAATTTGCGCTTAAAGACGCTTCCTTTCCTGTCGGCAGGATTCAGTTTCTCAATCTGTATCCACTCTGTTTCGCCGAATATCTGGAGGCAGTCGGCAACGCCCCGGCTGCCGCAGCCGTTTTAGGCAATCCTGCTGACATATCCCCCGTTGTGCATGAGCTTCTCCGTGATGAACTGAGACGCTATCTTTTCATCGGCGGAATGCCGGCGGCTGTCAATGCATACAAGGAAAAAAGCTCGCTGCGGGATGCCTTTGAGGTGCAGGGGGAGATTGCGGAATCATATCGAATGGATTTTGCTAAATACACCCCCCAGGTTGACCGATACTGTCTCGACTCGGTCTTTACCTCACTGGCGCAAAGCGTCGGGCAACAGATCAAATACGCACGACTGGGCGAGGGGTATGGCAACCCAACGCTGAAGAAGGCTTTTGAAGCGCTCTGTCTGGCACAGGTAGCCCGCAGGATTACCTCGGTTAACCCTTCCGGTCTCCCACTGGGGGCTAGTGCTTCGGTCAAGGTATTCAAGGCGCTGATGCTGGATCTGGGCCTGATGCGCTATCTGTCTGGAATGCCGGACGATATTGAGTATGCCAGGAGGGATCTTCTTGCCATCTATCGCGGCGCTATGGCTGAACAGTTTGTGGG
>JANXZX010000231.1 GCA_025355325.1 Geobacteraceae bacterium | reverse complement strand
CTGTGGGTGAAGATCCATTATCCGGCTACGGCCCGGTAATTCTATCGAACCGCCCGGTGCGGACCCGCATGCCGGGTGGTGTGGGGGCTGGGGGAGAAAAACCCCCGGCTACCCGATTGGATGCTCGGTGTTCTCTCCCTTTGATTGTCTGGATTTGTCAATTGCGTAGGTCTTACCCTCGGAGGTTCTTCGGCCCTCGAAGGTTCTTTGCCAAAGAGCAAAAAACAACACCAAAGAAGTGCTGTTAGTTTAGGTTGTCGAACTGCAACTGAGGGTTACATAATGATGTGGTGGCCCTTGATTTTTGACGCTTCGTTATGATCGACACCTGTTTCGCGGGCGAATTCCATCCAGTTGGAAACCGTCTCACCTACTTCTTGGATTACCTTTTTGGCAGTTCCAATACCAAATCTGTTGGCAACGGCAAGCAAGTCCTCACGGGTGATCCCCTTGAATTTACCGTTAACGGACATCAGATGCTGATGTGTCCACTCACTTGTAGGGCTGTAGGCATGTGTCACGTCATAAGCCGGGGCAAGTTGCCATGGTCCGAACTCTGCCATAATGAAGGAATGGTTTTTGGTGTGATCGTCACAGTTGGCAGCCATGACATTGAACGTCATACGACGGAATGCTTCCTCCATAGCCTGGTATCCAAGTTCCAGCTTGCTGATCACCATAAAATACTGGGCATAATCATGTGTGGCCTTCTGTTTGTAGTCGAGGTGGGCCATGGCACAGAGGGTAGTCATGTGGATTTTCTTGTTGACGTCGCGGTCGAAGCGTTTGGTCATGAAGTGCGCCCTGCCATTCTCTTCAATAAGCCTGCACGGTGACATGGTGATCCCTGCGGTTGTGGCCATAAGATAATAGGCCATCTCGATCCGGCCATAGTCCTGTGAACTGCCCAGCGCGAGATCTGTGCCCACACCATCGAATTTAAGCAGCCAGTGCTCAAAGCCCGGCGCAACGTCAAACTGGCCAGCGCGGATTTCGTTGGTGTCCGGATTCCAAGCTATTGCTGCCTTGGCGCGAGCACCTCCAGCTGATGTCCCTACCTGGATGATCTGGTTAAGAGCAGCTTCTGCCATGGCATCAGTTTGAAAGTCACCGGATACAGATCGCCGGGCCACTTCAACAAGTTTAGACAGATCAATGGCCGTGCGGCTGGAAGTCACTTTAGTTCTGGACGGTTTGAATTCCAGAGCGCCCATACTTCTTTTGCCCATATAGCCTAGACGGTCGAGGGCCGTGATTGACTCCTTGTTGACACCTTTTTGCGCCATCCAGGCATCGACCAGACTGTTACCGAAATCATCCGGCAATGCATCCGCCAGTAACGCCGGCAGGCGTTTATAGGTAAGTTCCGGCAGGAATGGGAACACATAGGGCTCAAAACTGAGCGGCATCATGATCGGCGCGAGTTCGATGCCAAGCTTCACGAAATGCGGATAGTACGCGAAAACATAATAACCACTGCTCGGGTCGAGAACGGCCGCCCCTACCCGCTTGCCCCATATTTCCACTTCTATTTTATCAATTGGTATGTAAGCGGCCATGGCTACCTCTATTCAGAATGATCCAGCAACAGCAGGTCTTTCTTGAGTTTCAGCTTACGGGTTCTCGGCTTAAATACTTTTTGTCGTGGGGATTTCTGCGGAGTCATTTGCAGGGGGTTTACCGTGACTTTTGGCGCAAGTGTTTCCAGCCATTCTACCCGGTTCAAGACCCGCAAAATTTTGATCAGGGATTTGGTCGTGGACGTTTTACCGGATTCGATTCGCTTTATAACATTCAGGGCGACTCCGGCTTGTTTGGAAAGAGCTTGCTGATCTATATTGCGGAGGATTCTGAGGTTGCGAATTTGCTGACCCAAAACCTCTTCCCATTCTTCGGGTGTTCTGTATTCAATCATAATAGCCTCTATATAGTCTAATATAGTCAAATATGCCTAATGTGGCTCATATATGGCCTATACTACTTCGTTTGGCATGCAAAGTCCATAAAGAATGTATGCTAAGTTTTTACAATAGACTATATATAGTCTATTTTAGGTATTTATACGTAATTTGTACTATATAAAGGCTATTGAATCCAAATGCCACTCCCCTCTGGATCATCAGGGTCTGGATGCGGGTCGAGTATGCCAGGGCCTAGCAACGCGGTCACATCACGATACAAATTCAGTAATATTTCGTGGTTGAAAGGTGATCGCTGTCTTTTGTTTTTGGCGGGTCTAACTTTCTGGTTGGACATTTTTCTTTATCTGATGTGCTCTTTTAAGGATAGGCACTGTTTTCGCCTCAAGCTAAACGAAGAAGGCCACACCCGCTGTTCTGGGTGTGGCCTTCTTCGTGTGGTCAATGGATAGTAGATGCAGCCTCTTGTTTTCCTAGCCTAAGCTGCAAGAAGCTCAGGAGCAATAACGTCATTTTTACCGTATAGGAGTGCAGTTGATTGCGCTTGGCTTATGGGGCCATTCATAAATCTAGGACCGTCATCAAGAATTAAACGCTGAAATGCGAGGCAAATCTCCAGTGGCTTAGTGATTTTACTCAGTATAGAAAACGAAATTTTGTTAGTTGCTTCAACAGCAATGATTGTCGGAATAAGTATGCAAGCAAAAAAAGGAGAACCCATAAGAAGCTGAATCATGAGAACTCGATGCATTTTAACACGGAACAAATCCAGTTGTTTTTTTAACTCAGGAGTTATCCCTGATGTTGCTGCGATCCATCTTTTGTCAAATGAAATGGAATTCTTTTTTTGAAGGTCTTTTTTTGTACAAATAGCGATGACAAAAACCTCAAATAAACTGATTTTGTGTCCATAGCGTAAAAAACCATTCATTGTAGTACGTAGTAATTTATATGCTGGGTGATCAAACTTAATATTACCGTCAGCCGCGAAATCAAAAAAATCATCTCTGACTTCAAACATTTTTTGTCTGAACACATCTACCGTAAACCTGCGATAGATATAAAATATACTTAACCAAAACAAGGCTGCTGTTACCCCAACCAACACAATGTCAGCAATATTGGGTATCATTTTTCATCCTCCGGTCTAGTGTCCCCTGTCTGTGTTAGGCCACTTGAAGTCCGCGTTGGGTCGATCTTTTCCTCTAATTCTTTGACTCGTCCATGAAGGCGTTTAACTGCCTTTTTCTTTAATGCTCGTTCGCTAAATCCCCAAACTCCCATCAGCCCTGCAAAAACTGTTGAGAACCACTTGTTTGCCTTGAAGTCAGTTATAAATTTTACCATAATGTTGCTGTCTGTCGAGCGACCTGCAAGCGAATCTATGGAGCGAAAAACAAGGTAGGCAACGGCTACCGTACCACCCACAGCAAGGAGTGTTTTCCATCCTGACAAAAGTGCATTGATTGTTTCAACTTTGGTTCTGTAAGCATATTCGGCATCAGAAGCTGGAGCTGAAGATTTTTTCTGTTCAATGTCTGAATTACTCTTTTGAGCACGTGTTTTGGCAGTGGTAGCCTGCTTAGGTGACTTCGGATGAGTGGGGACTTCTGTGGTCATTTTGACCTTTCCAAAAACATAATACGAACTTAAGTAGCACGGACTGTCAAGAAAATAAATAAAAAACTCTGTTGTCTGTGTTCAACGGTTTGGCAGAACAGCGGCGGTTTACTTCTCCGTCACCGAACGCGGCGCCAGCAAGTTCCTCTTCGTTTTCGCCGCACGCGCCGCCACGCTTCTGCTACCCCGGGCGACTCCGCTGGCAACGCCGCCATACTCCTCGGTTTTTCATGCCTTTTAGTCGGCCAACGGGGTTGAGGCTGACCCGCCCTCGGCGGGTCTTGCCGATGGTTGGGGCCGCGCTTTTTAAATCCTTTACTTTTATAACATGTATGGTATATTTTAATCATGATTTTCCGGCTTTCATATTACAATGAAACTGTTGAGGCTGAGCTTGATGCTTGGCCTGTTGGCTTGCGTGCTCGATTTCGAGCATTGTCTGTGCGCATGGAAGAATACGGTCCCAACCTTGGAATGCCGCATACACGTGCGCTTGGCAATGGCCTTTTTGAAATCCGCGCCAAGGCAGAAGAAGGAATTGGAAGGGTATTTTTCTGCACTATGGTCGGACGAAAGATCATAATTCTCCACAGTTTCATTAAAAAGACGGATAAGACGCCAAAACGGGAACTCGATATAGCGCTCACCCGGCAGAAGGAGGTAATTAGTAATGAGCTATAAACCTGTTTCGTACGACCCCAAGAAAAAATTAGAGAAAGACCTGCAAAATCCCAGTTTCAAGAAGGCATGGGAAGCTTTGGATGATGAATTTGCCGCTCTGGATGCCCTGCTTTCGGCACGTCGACAGGCAGGCATGACCCAGGAGCAAGTAGCAGCCAAAATGGGTGTTTCTCAACCCTCATTGGCGAGAGTAGAAGCAACACTCGGCTCTCACCGTCATTCTCCGTCTCTTGAGATGCTCCGTAAGTACGCTGCCGCTGTCAACTGCAAACTGGAGATTAGGCTGATACCGCAGCATTCGTGACTCTATCTGATTCCATGCAAGGGAGCCGTCTTTTTGGGGCTCCCTGATTTATTTCAGTTTTCATTTGAACTTCAAATGCCTTTGAAGCAGTGGTGCAATAAAAAAACGGCTCTTCAGCTAAATATGTGCAAGCATAGTGGTTCGGGTAGTTTCCCAAGTGTATGATATAAAGCTGTTTTTTTATTGCACCACTGCTTCAAAGGCATTTGAAGTTCAAATGAAAACTGAAATAAATCAGGGAGCCCCAAAAAGACGGCTCCCTTGCATGGAATCA
>JANXZX010000229.1 GCA_025355325.1 Geobacteraceae bacterium | reverse complement strand
ATTTCGCGCCTGGATGGTTCAATTGTCTGCGGAAGCGGTACCACTCTGGCAGACCCGCTTTCCGGGGGACTTGCCGGTCTGGCAAAGACGGCTTCCCATGAATGGCGCGAAGTTTCCTGTAAAGCTATTGATCTGGGACTTTTCCCTGACGCCGCTGCGGAGGCACGTGCCGTGGCTGATGAGCTTTTCCTGTCCGGACCGCTTGAGGTCGGCCTGACTCCAGCTGGTAGAACCACACTGAACGCGCTTGATCTTCCGGCGCTTGAGCAGGCAACAACGGCACCGCTGCAACCGGGGGATGTCGTCATAATAACCGGCGGAGGGCGCGGAGTAACGGCGGCAACAGCCATTGCCCTGGCGGAAGCCTACAAACCGATGCTGGTTCTTGTGGGACGCAGTCAGGAACCGCAGCCCGAACCGGAATGGCTGACGTCACTGCACGATGAAAGCCTGATAAAGCGCGCTATCCTTGAGCATGCCGCCGAAAAACTCCACCCCCGGGAGATTGAGGGGCAATATCAGGCCATCGCAGCGGGACGCGAACTGAAGGCAACTCTGGCAAAAATCAGCGAGGTTGGTGGCAAAGCCATTTACCGTTCACTGGATATCCGCAACAGCGAGGCCGTATCTTCCCTGCTCGGTGAAATCCGCACCGAGTTCGGCCCGATTCGCGGCATTATCCATGGCGCCGGAGTACTGGCCGACCGACTCATCGTCGATAAAACCCGGGAACAGTTTGCCCAGGTCTACGGCACCAAAGTCACCGGACTACGGACTCTTCTCGATGCGACTGCATCTGACGACCTGCGGGTCATTGCCCTTTTTTCCTCCACAACGGGCCGTTTCGGTCGGAGCGGACAGATTGATTACTCCGTAGCCAACGAGGTACTCAACAAACTGGCTCAAGCCGAATCACGTCGCCGCCCGGCATGCCGTACGGTCAGCATCAACTGGGGCCCTTGGGATGGCGGCATGGTCACCGCTTCACTGAAAAAAGTATTTTCCGGCGAGGGGATCGGCCTGATCGGCCTCAAAGAGGGTGGGGATCTGTTGGTGCGGGAAATTGCCGCAGCGGGCGATCCGGTCGAAATAATTGCCCTGGCGGGCACCACGGCCAGTTCGCTGGCAACCGCCCCGCCGCAGCCGGCAACACCGCTGGTCGAGGCATTCAGTCTGACCTTGACGGTTCAGGACTACCCGTTCATCCGCTCCCATGTGCTCGACGGCAAGGCGGTACTCCCAATGGCCATGGCCGTGGAATGGCTTGCTCATGGCGCCCTGCACGGCAACCCAGGATTCCGTTTCCACGGATTCAACAACCTGCGCGTCTGCAAAGGGGTCACATTCGACCAGGGGAGCGCCTGCACTCTCAGCATCATGGCCGGACGGGCCGAAAAACATGATTCACTCTTCATCGTGCCGGTTGAACTGACCGGCAGCAGCGCATCAGGAAGCAAAATCCTGCATGTCCGTGCCGAAATTGTGCTGGCAACAAAACTGCCGGAAGGGATACGCTCCATCGTTGATCTTCCCGCCACCCCCTACATTCCAAACGGAGGGACGATTTATGACCAGGAGCGCCTCTTCCACGGACCGGATTTACAGGGAATCGAACAGGTCGGCGGCTGTTCCGCTAAAGGGATCACCGCGCTGACCAAAGCTGCCCCGAAACCGGAACAATGGATCAAGCAGCCGTTGCGCAATGTCTGGCTTACCGATCCTCTGGTTGTCGATTGCGCCTTCCAGATGATGATTCTCTGGAGCTTCGAGCGTACCGGATCCGGCTCGCTCCCCTCATTCGCCGGACGCTACCGCCAGTTCCAGGAAAGCTTCCCCCGCGAAGGGGCACAAGTCGTAATCAAAATCGTATCAGAACGGAATCACGGCGCATCCGCCGATATCGAATTCCTTGACCGGAACAGCGGAAAGTTGATTGCACGGTTGGAAAACTATGAGTGCATCATTGATCCGTCACTGCAAAAGGCTTTCCGGCGCAACCAATTGGCTGATCCGGGGTGTGTAGAGCTGGAAGTCGCCTGATGGAAGGTTCCCGCACAACCGTAGCAATCGTCGGAATCGGCGGCATCTTTCCCGATGCGCCCGATCTGACGGCATTCTGGGAAAACATCCGGACCTGCCGCAGTTCGTTCCGCGAGATTCCGGATGGCCGGTGGGCAGTTTCAACCGACGCCGTGTTCGATCCGGAACCGGGAAAAGCCGATTGTGCGTATTCACGGCGCGGCTGTTTCATCGATCAACTCCCCCCGGCGGAATCCCTGCCGGGGCTATCAATTGACCCGGCCCTGCCAGGCGGCATGGATCCACTCTTCCATCTGTTGATCCATGCCGGTAAACGAGCCTTTGACGATGGCGTGACCGCTCCGCTGGACCGCTCGAAAGTCGGCGTCATCATCGGCAATCTGGTACTGCCAACTGAAACAGCCTCTGTGCTGACTCGCAACTGGCTCGGTCGCACCTTCGAAGAGCAACTGCTCGGCTCAGCATCCCCACCCTCCCCTACATCGCCGCTCAACCGCTACAGCGCCGGACTGCCGGCCGGAATCCTGGCCCGGGCACTCGGTCTCGGAGGAGGAGGCTGCACACTCGATGCCGCCTGCGCTTCATCGCTGTATGCCATTAAACTGGCGGTGGACGAGCTGCTGTCCGGGCGGGTCGATGCCATGCTGACCGGCGGAGTTTCCCGCCCCGATCCGCTCTTTACCCAAATGGGATTCTCCCAGCTGCGCGCACTTTCAAAGCGCGGTATCTGTTCCCCGTTTGACGCTGCCGGAGACGGTCTTGTGGTCGGCGAAGGGGCTGGACTGTTCCTGCTCAAGCGTACCGAAGACGCAGTTGCTCATGGCGACCGGATCTACGGAATCATCAAAGGCATCGGTCTGGCAAACGACGTCGGCGGCAGCCTGCTCGCCCCCATGTCGGAAGGGCAGCTACGCGCCATGCGAGCGGCATATCATCAAGCCGGATGGCAGCCGGGCGATATTGACCTGATCGAGTGCCACGCCACCGGCACCCCGGTCGGCGATGCGGTGGAAGTTGCCAGCCTTAAACAGTTATGGGATGACACTGACACCAACGGCGCACAGTGCGTCATCGGTTCCGTGAAATCCAACATCGGCCACCTGCTGACCGCCGCCGGCGGAGCGGCCCTGACCAAGGTTCTGCTGGCCATGCAGAACGAAACGCTTCCTCCCACGGCCAACTTTACAAGGGAACAATCCGGCATGCAGCTGGACAACAGTCCGTTTCGTGTTCTGCAGTCACCAACGGCATGGCCGCGTCGGGCCGACGGTATTCCCCGCCGCGCCGCCGTTAGCGCTTTTGGTTTCGGCGGCATCAATGCCCATTTGCTGGTAGAAGAATGGCTGCCACCTTCCCCCCCTCCCTCGACGGGAGGGGGTCGGGGGGTGGGTGAAGCTGGAAATACCACTATTTCGGCCGAAGCCAACATCACCCCCACCCTAACCCTCCCCTGTCAAGGGGGAGGGAACAAACAACCCATTGCTGTGGTCGGCATGGATGCCCGCTTCGGCCCGTGGCAGTCGCTGCAGGCGTTTCAGGAGCGGGTACTCGGCGGTGATGACGCCGCTACATCCACTCCACCAAGGGGATGGCGCGGCGCAGCAGAGAGCAGATGGTTCCGGGAAGAGGGGTTGACAACGACTCCATTTACCGGCTTTACCATGGACGAAGTGGCACTACCGGCAAACCGTTTCCGCATTCCGCCGCGCGAGATGGAGGAAATGCTTCCCCAACAGCTGCTCATGCTGCAAAGTGCGGCAGATGCACTGCACGATGCCGGACCGGATCAGGGCGATAACCCGACTACCGGTGTATTCATCGGCATCGCGCTTGACCTGAACAGCACCAACTTCAGCCTGCGCTGGTCGCTCCCTGAACAAGCCGCTCACTGGGCACAAAAACTCGGGCGGGAACTGACGGCGGAAGAACTGACGGAATGGACATCGCAGCTCCGTACCGCTGCCGGACCGGCCCTGAATGCCAACCGTACCATGGGCGCACTCGGCAGCGTCGTAGCCAGTAGAATTGCCCGAGAATTCCGCATCGGCGGACCGAGCTTCACGATCTCCAGCGAAGAAAGCTCCGGTATCAGGGCACTTGAAGTAGCACTGCGCCAACTTCAGAACCGGGAGCTTGACCGGGCGCTGGTCGGAGCGGTGGATCTGGCAGGAGACCTGCGGGCGGTGCTCGGTCAGCATGCCGTGAATCCCTATTCACGGTCAGGAATTGCCACGCCATTTGGAGGAGCAGCCGACGGCGCTATAGTCGGTGAAGGTGCCTGTGCCGTTGTACTCAAGCGCCTTGAAGATGCCGAGCGCGACGGTGACCGAATCTACGCCGTCATTCGTGGCATCGGCACCGCCAGCGGTGATCCGGGCATTGCCGGGAATGACACATATTGTCATGCCCTTGATAATGCCTATTCAGATGCAGGCATAGCCAAAGAAACCATCAGTTTTATTGAAGCAAGCGCAGACGGCACTCCGGATCATGACCGCAGTGAAGCGTCGGCCCTTGCATCCTGCTTCTCCTCCACTGCTGCCGCTGCCCGATCATGCGCCGTCAGCAGCGTTAAGGCGGATATTGGTCACAGCGGCGCGGCCTCCGGCCTCGCCTCCCTGGTGCGCGGCTGCCTCGCCCTGTACCATGAAATCATCCCCGGCTGCCGGGGTCTGGACAGTGCCGCTCCGATTCTCCCGGAAGAATCAGCGCTCCATTTCCCCCGTTCTTCCCGCTACTGGCTGCGCAACCGGGCTGACGGCCCGCGCCGTGCCGGTGTCAGCGTCCGTGGCATCGACGGTTCCTGTAGTCATGTGGTGCTGGAAGGATGGGACAGAACTCCGGCTGCCGCCGATACAAATACCGGTGCCCCGCTTGGCGCCGGCAGTGAAGCGCTGTTTGCTGTCGCCGGTGAAACGACTGACGAGCTTCTGGCGCAGCTGGAACAGCTTGATGCAGCGGTGCGGGCCTTTTCTAACGATCTCTCCGATCTGGCAAATAGCTGGCACGAGCGATACGCAGCAAACGCGGGCAAGGCACGCGCCATGGCCATGGTTGCCAGGGGACGCGACGAACTGGCTGTGTTAATCGAGCTTGGCCGAACAACTCTGAAGAGCGGCGGTTCGGTTCCCGATACGGTTCCGGTCTTACGCGACCGGCTCTTTTATTCATCTCAGCCGCTTGGTGCGACAGGTAAAGTCGCATTTGTCTTCCCCGGTTCCGGCAATCATTTTGCCGGTATGGGCATGGAACTGTTCAACCGCTGGCCGGACATTCTGCGGCGTCAGGATGCTGAGAACCTCCTCCTGCGGGCACAGTTCCAGCCGGAACTGTTCTGGAATGATGCACCGGCGTATCAAATCAATGATGACCATCGCGCCGTAATTTTCGGTCAGGTGGCCACCGGCTGTGCTGTCAGCGATCTGGTGCAGCGTTTCGGAGTACACCCTGGCGCCGTTGTCGGCTACAGCCTTGGTGAATCGGCAGGACTGTTTGCATTGCGGACGTGGCGTGATCGTGACGGGATGTACACCCGTATGAAAGAATCTACCCTCTTCACCGACGACCTGGCTGGTGAGTGTCGGGCAGCGAAACAGGCGTGGGGGCTCGGTAAAGACGAAACCGTAACCTGGAGCCTCGGCGTGATCGAAGCGCCAGAACAGGATGTGCGCCACGCTTTAACGGCATTTCCACGCGCCTATCTCCTGATTGTCAACACCCCGGACCAATGCGTTATCGGCGGCGATGCCACTGAGGTATCCCGATTGGTGTCAGCACTTGACTGCCGCTTCTTCCCGTTGCAGGGTGTCACTACGGTACATTGCGAAGTGGCGGAACCGGTTGCCGGCCCGTATCATGATCTGCATCTCTACCCGACCAATCCGCCGGATGGCGTTGTTTATTACAGCTGCGTCAAGGGCGATTCCTATGATGTGACCCGCGAAAGCGCCGCCGCTTCGATTCTCGGGCAGGCGCTGCACGGCCTCAACTATCCGCAGGTCATTGAATCGGCTTACCGGGACGGCGTCCGGCTGTTTCTGGAAATGGGTCCCGGTGCCTCATGCAGCCGCATGATCGGCAGCATCCTTGGTGATCGACCGCATCTGGCGCGTTCGGCCTGTTTTGCCGGAGCAGATCCGGTTTCCGCCCTGCTGAGAATGATGGCCAACCTGATCGCCGAGCGGGTACCGGTCGATCTGTCGCCTCTTTATGATGTGCCGCGAGTTGCAGCTTCCGTGGCAAAACCTGCCGGAATGATCCGTGTGGCGCTCGGCGGGGTGCCATTCCAGCCACCACAGCCGGCCAGGGTTTTTGTTAAGAAGCCTGCGGTTGCTAAGACAGCCACCCCTCTGCCTGATGATTCTGCCGATTCGCTGATCCGGGAACTGGCCCGAACCCAGCAAACCCAGGTGGAAGCCCATGCAGCGTTCCTTGCTGTAAGTGAGACGGTGACGCAATCGATGGCACAGGCGCTTGTTCTGGAAATGTCGCTACGGTCGGCGTTGGGAGAGGATGTAGATGCTGCTGAATCTAACCCCTCCCGGCCTCCCCTTGTCAGGGGAGGAGACAAGCTCGTTAGCCCATCTGATAAGGTGGCAGTGGTTTTCAATCGCGAGATGTGCTTTGAGTTTGCCCGGGGTTCGGTCGGGCGGATGCTTGGCCCTGAATTCGCCGAGGTTGACGGTTTCCAGACCCGCGTCCGGCTGCCGGATGAGCCGTTGATGCTTGTTGACCGGATCATGAGTGTTGAGGGCACACCGCGCTCCATGGCCCATGGCAGAGTTGTCACCGAACATGACATTCACCCGGACGCCTGGTATCTGGATGGGGGCTGCATCCCAACCTGTATTGCCGTGGAAGCGGGACAGGCCGACCTGTTCCTGTCCGGGTATCTCGGCATAGACTTCATTACCCGTGGATTGGCGGTCTACCGCCTGCTTGACGCCGTGGTCACATTCCATCGCGGTCTGCCTGGACCAGGAGAAACCATTCACTATGATATCCATATCGAGCGTTTCTTCCGTCAGGGGGATACCTGGCTGTTCCGCTTCTTCTTCGAGGCCACGGTGAATGGCCAACCGCTGCTGTCGATGCGCGACGGCTGCGCCGGCTTCTTCAGCCAGCAGGAACTTGATGCCGGCAAGGGAATTGTTCGTCCGGCACTGGATATGCGCCCGACTGTCGGCATCCGCTCGGCAGACTGGCAGGAGCTAGTCCCGATTACGCGTGAAGGGTATGATGCAGCACAGCTTGACCGGTTACGGGACGGCGATCTCGCCGGATGTTTCGGGCCGTTGTTTGCGGGACTGCCTCTTTCCCATCCGCTGACCATTCCTGGTGACAGAATGCGTCTCGTTCACCGTGTTATTGAAATCGACGCAAACGGCGGGCGCTGCGGTATCGGTATTATCAGGGCGGAAGCAGATATTCACCCGAATGACTGGTTTATCACCTGTCACTTCGTCGATGACCGGGTCATGCCGGGTACCCTGATGTATGAATGCTGCATGCACACGCTGCGCATCTATCTGCTGCGGCTTGGCTGGGTGGCTGAGGCAGAACATTCCGTCTGGGAGCCGGTACCGGGTGTGGCCAGCAAACTCTGCTGCCGCGGGCAGGTACTGGAAACCACTAAAGTCGTCACCTACGAAGTTACGATCCGCGAAATCGGCTACCGTCCGGAGCCTTACGTGATCGTTGACGCACTTATGTACGCCGATGGCAAACCGATTGTTGAAATCACCAGCATGTCGGCCCGCCTGACCGGCACAACCCGCGAGAATCTGGAAACATTATGGCAACATGTAGGGGCGCCGCTTGCCGCGCCCCTGTTTATCGCTGCTTCAGGACGCGGCGAGCAGCGCCCTTACGGTGTAAAGCCGGCCGTCTACACCAAAGAACAGATTCTGGCCTACAGCAACGGCAAGCCGTCCGAGGGCTTCGGTGACCGTTATCGCGTGTTCGACAGCGAACGCAAAATTGCCCGTCTGCCCGGTCCGCCATTCCAGTTTATGGATCGCGTTACCGCCGTGCAGGGTGAGCCATGGCAGATGACCGCCGGAGCGAAGGTTGAGGCACAGTATGACCTGCCGACCGACGCATGGTTTTTTGCCGCCGAGCGTCAGGCGCGCATGCCGTTTTCCGTCCTGCTCGAAGCGGCGCTGCAGCCGTGCGGCTGGCTGGCCGCCTATGTCGGTTCAGCGCTGACCAGTCCAAGCGACATCTCCTTCCGCAACCTGGGCGGCACCGCTGTTCAGCACCGGGTGGTGGCTCCCGATAGCGGGACTCTGACCTGCTGTGCTGCAATGAAAAAGGTTGCCACCAGCGGAGGCATGATTATCCAGGAGTTCGATTTCAGCGTTGCAGACCGGCATGGCATTCTCTACGAAGGGGATACCATGTTCGGCTTCTTCGCCAAAGAAGCGCTGGCCAACCAGGTTGGTATCCGCGACGCCAAACCGTACGAACCAAGCTCGACAGAGATTGAGCGGAGTCGAAGCCTCCCGTACCCGGAGACCGCTCCGTTCCCTGATAAACAGTTACGCATGATCGACCGGATCGAACTGTTTGTACCGGACGGCGGGCCGCAGGGCCTCGGCTATATCAGAGGCATCAAGGATGTCGATCCGGATGAATGGTTTTTCAAAGCGCATTTTTATGAAGACCCGGTCACGCCCGGCTCACTGGGGCTGGAGTCGTTCATCCAACTGGTGAAGTTTGCTGCGGTAGAGCGCTGGGGATGGCAGGAAGGCTCTTTTGTCTCGGCTGTAGCTCTGGAGCGCAAACATCGCTGGCTGTATCGCGGCCAGGTTGTGCCGGGTAACAGCCGGGTTACGGTGAGTGCCTGGATTACTGCCGTGGATGACCAGAAACGGGTTATAACGGCAGACGGATTTTTGTCCGTGGATGGCAAGCTGATTTATCAGATGAATGATTTTACCGTAAGCATGGAGAATCCGATATGAAGTATCGTAAAGTCACTATCGAGGCACTTGGCTATGAATTGGCGCCGGTTGTTGTTACCACCGCTGAACTTGAAGGCAGGCTGGAGCCGCTGTACCGCTACCTGCGCATTGTACCGGGGCAGCTGCAGGCGCTGACCGGTATCCGGGAGCGACGCTGGTGGGAGCCGGGCTACCCGCTTTCCCATGGCGCCATCGCAGCTGCGCGAAAAGTTTTGTTGGCCACCGGTATTGGTGCCGACGAGATCGGCGCACTGATCTACGCAGGGGTCTGCCGCGAGCAGTTCGAGCCGGCCACCGCCTGCCGCGTTGCCAACGGTCTCGGCATCGGCGGCAAAGCCGCCGTGTTCGATCTTTCGAACGCCTGTCTCGGTGTCCTGAACGGCATTCTCGATGTCGCCAACCGGATTGAGCTGGGACAGATCAAGGCCGGTCTGGTGGTTTCCTGCGAGAGCGCACGCGAAATCAACGATATCATGATCGCCCGGATGCTTGAAGAGCGGACGATGCAGCACTTTGCCGCTTCGCTGGCCACCCTCACCGGCGGTTCCGGCGCCGTGGCCATCCTGCTGACCGATGGCTCTTTCACCGGCGCCACCCGGCGCCAGCTGTTGGGCGGCATCACCCAGACCGCTCCGGAGCACCACCGGCTCTGCCTCTGGGGTTTAACCCCGGACGGCAAGGGGGGATACCTCCAGTCCATGTCAACAGACGGTGTCAATGTCATGAACTACGGCGTCGAACTCGGTCGACGCACCTGGGATGCGTTCCTCCCGCAGGTTGGCTGGAAGACGGAAGATGTTGATCAGGTGGTCTGTCATCAAGTCGGTTCCGCCCACCAGAGTGCGATCCTTAAAACGCTCGACATTCCGCCGGAGAAAGATTTTACAACCTATGAATACCTGGGCAACATGGGCACTGTTTCCCTGCCGCTGACGGCCGCAATTGCCGATGAACGCGATATTCTGGAAGCGGGCGACAAGGTTGCATTTCTGGGTATCGGGAGTGGGTTAAACTGTCTGATGCTGGGAATGGAATGGTGATTGGCTACCCCCCCTTTTTTTCATAAAACTGGGACTTGAGTTTGGACATTTTAAAGGTTCAAAAAAGTCCCCCCGCCCCTTGCGGGTGGGGGCTAGGGGGTGGGGGAAGCCGCAGTGAAACCACGACATTACCTACAAGAATATGCCATAGAATATTACGATTTTGGAACAACGATGTTATGAGGGAGTACTTGGAATTATCAGAGCGCATTGCCTGCAAGTGACTTCCCCCACCCCCCAACCCCCTCCCGCAAGGGGCGGGGGAGCAAAATCTAAACTCCAGCCCCCCTTTTGTAAAGGGGGAAGTTTTGCGTTCTCCTGAAAGGTACTTTTTCTCACACATGAATCCTGATCTGTCAAAAGAATACCCGTTCACCGGGAAGCATCTCGACCTTGATGGTCTGAAGTATCACTATCTTGACGAAGGCAACGGTTCGCCAGTGGTTATGGTGCATGGCAACCCCTCCTGGTCATTCTACTACCGCAACCTCGTACTGGCATTGCGCGACCGCTACCGCTGCATCGTGCCGGATCATATCGGCTGCGGCTTTTCCGACAAACCGGGCGACGACCGTTACGACTACACCCTTTCCCGCCGGGTTGATGATCTGGAACAGCTGCTTGAAACACTTGGCGTAACGGAAAACATCACCCTGGTGGTTCACGATTGGGGCGGCATGATCGGTATGGCCTATGCCGTACGTCATCCGGAACGAATCAAACGACTGGTAATCCTCAACACCGGAGCATTCCACCTGCCGAAAAGCAAGCCGTTCCCGCTCGGCCTGCGCATCTGCCGTGACACAATACTCGGCACGCTGCTGGTACGCGGCTTCAACGCCTTCAGCGCGGGCGCCTCATATGTTGGCTGCAAACGCAATCCGATGAACAATACGCTGCGCAGCCTCTACCAGCTTCCATATGATTCATGGCAAAACCGCATCGCCACCCTCCGTTTTGTGCAGGACATACCACTTTCAAGTGGTGACCGTGGCTATGACCTTATCAGTTCGGTAGCAGCCGGAATCGGACAGTTCAGTAATCTGCCGATGCTGATCTGCTGGGGTGAGCTGGATTTTGTTTTCGACCGGCATTTCCTGGCCGAATGGCAGCAGCGCTTTCCCAAGGCAGAACTTCACCGTTTTCCCGATTGCGGACACTATATTCTTGAAGATGCCAAGGATGAGGTTGTGCCGTTGATTTCAGGATTTCTTGATCGGACGGTTGAATAAAGTCGATAGATCATTTTTTTCATTGATTTCCCCAGCGCCCCCCTGCGACCTCTGCGGTAAATTCTTTTTGTTAAGTCATAACTATGTTGTCAAACTTGACAACACCCCTCTCCCGTTGTTACACTCTCCAACATGAATGCAGACCTGCTGCTCAATGAGCGACATACAATATCTGAAACAGCTTTTGTTGAACTGGTGGTATGGCGACTGCACGTGCCGCTTGCCGGCAGCTGCCACAGATTCAAATATCGGCTTGCCTTCGTGGTGAGTGGGTCTTGTGTTCTTCGCTACGACAATGAATCCGGTAAGGGTGATCATAAACATGTCGGCCAGCATGAGACTTCCTATAATTTCACCTCACCAAAAGCCTTGCTGGAAGATTTCTGGAACGATGTAGATTCATGGAGGGAATAATATGCGAACAGTAACATTGGATGTTTCTTCACGGGAAAGCACCAACAGAAGGTTTCTAAAAGCATTTGACGGTGAATCGCTGGGGGACGTCATCAGCTTCGAATCCCCCGCGCTGCTGTTCAAGGTGCTCTCCGGAAAACGATGGGAGATGCTGAACATCATGACCGGCAAAGGACCGCTAACCATTCGCGAACTAGCGCGACGTCTGGGACGGGACGTAAAAGCGGTGCATGGCGATGTGCATGCTTTGCTGGATGCCGGGATATTACAAAAAACTGCGACCGGACAGATCGTTTTCCCGTTTGACGCCGTGCATGTGGATTTCATGCTTAAAGAAGCCGCCTGATATTTTTAATGCCATTGGATACCATATGAATAACTCTGACATCGTCAACATCTCCCGTCCCCTGACCGAAATGGCCCGGCTTCAGCCGGATACCCCCGCCATCGTTTTCCCGCAGGAAGGGCGCTCCCTGACCTTTCGCGAGCTGGACAAAGACAGTGACCGTATCGCCGGTGGGCTGAGAGAAATCGGCATCGTTCGCGGAACGCGGGTTGCTCTGCTGGTGCCACCGTCACCGGAACTGTTTTCCCTTACCTTTGCCCTGTTCAAGGCCGGAGCGGTGCCGGTGTTCATCGATCCGGGCATTGGCGCGCGCAACATGAAGGGCTGTCTGGCCGAAGCGGAACCGGACGCCTTCATCGGCATTCCCAAGGCGCATGTGGCGCGGCGTCTACTCGGCTGGGGCCGCGCCAGCATACGCATCACCGTTGTCGTTGGTGGCAGAGCCTTCTGGGGCGGCATACCGCTTGATAAAGTTCGCCGCTCCGCTCTCACCGCACCGTTTGCGGCGGTGGCAACCAGACGCGACGAAGTGGCTGCAATCCTGTTCACCAGCGGCAGTACAGGCCTCCCTAAAGGGGCGGTATATACTCACGGCACCTTTGCCGCACAGGTTGATGCCCTGCGTGAGATGTACGATATCCGCCCCGGCGAGATCGATCTGCCGACATTTCCGCTGTTCGCGCTGTTTGCTCCGGCCCTCGGCATGACCGCCCTGATTCCGCAGATGGATTTCACCCGTCCAGGCACCGTCGATCCCCGTCAGATTTTCGGCCCGGCCAAAGAATTTTCCGCAACAACCATGTTCGGCTCTCCGGCCCTGCTGAATCGGGTCGGGCGTTACGGTGAATCCCACGGCATCAAAATACCCACCCTCAAACGAGTGATTTCCGCCGGCGCACCGGTCCCTGCATCTGTTCTGAAGCGTTTTGCCGCGCTGCTTCCAGAAGATGCCGAGATTTTCACCCCCTATGGTGCCACCGAGGCGCTGCCGGTCAGCTCCATCGGCAGCAACGAAGTGCTGGAGGAAACCGGTGAGATGACCGGCAAAGGACATGGAGTCTGCGTCGGTTGGCCGGTACGGAGCATATCGCTGGCTATTATCCCTATTACCGACACCCCGGTAACCTTGTGGAGCGATGATCTGGCGCTGCCCCCCTGGGAAGTCGGGGAGATCACCGTACGCGGACCGCAAGTCAGCACCGCATACCTGAACCGCCCCGAGGTAACCGCGCTGGCCAAGATTCCAGATTCGGACGGCGGTGTCTGGCACCGCATGGGTGATGTCGGCTATCTGGATACCAAAGGCCGGATCTGGTTCTGCGGCAGAAAATCACATCGGGTAATGACGGCTCACGGGCCTCTCTACACTATTCCGGCAGAAGGTGTTTTCAATACCCATCCGAAGGTTTTCCGTACTGCGCTGGTCGGCGTTGGCTCCGGCAGCAACCAGAAGCCGGTGCTCTGCGTGGAACTGGAGGAGAAAGCGGGGAAACCGGAGCAGGATCAGATCCGCACGGAACTTTTCCAGCTCGGCAGCGGTTATCCGCACACAAAAAAAATCCGGACTATTCTCTTTCACCCGGCATTCCCGGTTGATATCCGGCACAATGCCAAGATCTTCAGGGAGAAACTTGCGGTCTGGGCGCAGGGGCAGCGATCATGAAAGCGCTGGTCACCGGTGGCGGCGGTTTTCTGGGCAGCGTGATAGTCCGGATGCTGCGGGAACGGGGCGATGAGGTATGCAGTTTTTCGCGCGGTGACTATCCCGCTCTTGCAGCGCTTGGTGTCAGGCAGATCCGTGGCGGACTGGAAGAGAGGGAAGCGGTCGTTGCCGCAGCAAAAGGGTGCGACATAGTTTTCCATGTGGCCGCCAAGGCCGGTATCTGGGGAAGTTATCGCGACTTCTATCAGGCCAACGTGGTCGGCACCGAAAATGTCATCACCGCCTGCCGGACTAACGGCATCAGCCGGTTGGTCTACACCAGCTCCCCCAGCGTCGTCTTCGACGGCAGCGATGTCGAGGGAGGCAATGAATCGCTCCCGTATCCATCCAGCTACGAGGCCCACTACCCGGCAACAAAAGCAGTGGCTGAAAAGCTGGTTCTGGCGGCAAACTCGCCGGAGCTGGCTGTGACATCATTGCGCCCCCATCTGATCTGGGGGCCCGGAGACAACCACCTGGTCCCGCGCATCGTCGCCAAAGGCCGTGCCGGCAAGCTGCGCCGCATCGGCAATCGCCCCAATCTGGTGGATACGGTGTATGTGGATAACGCGGCCCGTGCTCATCTGCAGGCTGCTGACGCGCTTTCTCCCGGCAGTGCAGTTGCGGGCAAGTGCTATTTCATCAGCAACGCCGAACCACTGCCGCTCTGGGATATGGTCAACCGCATCCTCGCCGTCGCCGATGTCCCTCCGGTTACCCGCAGCATCCCGCCAAAACTGGCATACACAGTCGGCTGCATCTGCGAAGCACTGTGGGGAGTCCTCCGCTTGTCCGGCGAGCCTCCTATGACCCGTTTTGTCGCCCACGAACTTGCCACTGCCCACTGGTTCGATATCGGTGCCGCACGCCGCGACTTCGGCTACAATCCAGGGATTTCCATCAGCGAAGGACTGCTCCTGTTGCGCCAATCACTGCGGCAACCGCTGCAGCAACCGTCGGCATGAACTCAATTCCCCGTCCATTAGACAACGAAGTACATCTGCACTCTCTCACCCTATCGCACACTCAAACGGAACTAACACGCCTCGGGAGTTTACTCTCGACAGATGAAACAGCACGGGCCGCCCGGCTGAAGAGTGACTCAGCCCGGAAAAGTTTTATTTCGGGACGGGGAGCGCTGCGGGAGATTCTGGGAAGGTATCTTGGAATTACGCCTGAAAACGTTCAAATCGCCGTGGGAGATCATGGCAAACCGTTTCTGGCAGACAGAAATTGCCATCTCCGTTTTAACCTGTCACACTCCGGGGATATGCACTTGCTGGCTGTCGCATCAGGTTTTGAAGTCGGCGTTGACATCGAGATAATCGAGCCTGGCAAACCGCTTGCCGACATGGCCAGAATCGCGTTCTCCCGGCTTGAACAGGAAGAGCTGTTCAGCCTGCCCACTCCATTCCTGCAAACGGCGGCATTCTACCGTTGCTGGGTGCGCAAGGAGGCTTGCCTGAAAGGCTGCGGCAGAGGTTTTTCCCTATCCGGAAACAGTTTTGACATTTCACCGTTCAACGATGGGACGACGACACTATTGAACGTCTGCTGTGGTCAGTCATATTGGCATATTATGGACATCGGCATGCCAGACGGTTATTGTGCTGCTCTGGCTGTTGAAGCCCGTTTTTCAACGCTGCTGCCAATTGTGACCAGAATTACCTCTCCCTGATCTCATCCCATCAGCTTTGCAATATTATTTTTAAGCTCCTGAATGTTGAACGGCTTCTGTATGAAGGCGTCCGGCTGCATATCCTGAAAAGTCAGCCTTGTGTCGGCGGCAGCGTTCCCGCTGCTGATGATTACCTTGATATCCGGGCGAATCGTCTTAAGCTCTTTGAAGGCGGCCACACCGTCCATGTGCGGCATGGCCATGTCCAGTATCACAAAGATTATTTCGTCCGAATGCACCCTAAACAACTCCAGAGCTTCAAAACCATCAGAAGCCCTGAGTGAAGTAAAGCCAAATAAGTGCAGATATTCTTCACAAATTTCGCACACATCCGGTTCATCATCCACCACAAGCACGGTACCACGGGAAATGCAAGATTGCTCCGCCGCACTGTGGGTATTTTGATCCTGTGGAGCCACAAAAACCTGGTGGCTTTCCGGAAACAAAACCGTAAATGTCGAACCACTCCCCGGAGTACTTTCAATCAGAATAGCGCCGTCATGGACTTTGATTATACCCAGCACTGCCGACATGCCAAGCCCCCTACCGGTGAACTTCGTGGTATAGAAGGGCTCAAAGATTCGCTTACGGCTTTCATCGCTCATTCCGCATCCGGAATCAGAAACCTCAATACATGCAAATCGTCCCGGAGAGGGTTTTTCATCGAGCAGACTCTGCCCGAGAAGAGCTTCGTCACAATCCAGAACGCCTGATTTGACAACAATGGTGCCCGGATTTTCCCCGATCGCCTCGGAAGCGTTGGTTATCAGGTTCATGACGACTTGCTGAATCTGTCCCGGATCAGCGGTGATCATTGGAATGTCACTGCTCGTGAGAATGGATAGTTCTATGCGCTTTGATATAACAGTTCTGAAAAAATCAACGTTCTCCCGGATCAACCGGCCAAGGTCAACCGAAGCAAGCTGAAATATTCCCTTCCCCGCATATGCCAGCATCTGCTGCGTCAGATCAGCGGCGCGTTGACTGGCTTGCAAGGCTTTTTCAATATTCCCGGCCACGGGTGAATCGCCCGCTACTCTGGCAAGCCCCAACTCCAGATTGCCGAGTATGGCGGTAAGCAGGTTGTTGAAATCGTGGGCAATGCCCCCGGTCAATACTCCGAGGCTTTCCAGTTTCTGGGAATGCAAGAGTCGACGTTCCAGGCTTAAACGATCTTCCTCGGCGCTCTTCTGTTTCGTGATATCAGTGGTGGCACTGTAGAGTATCAGCTCTCCCGGTGCCGCGCCTGCTCTGCAATAACAGAACTCCCGCACCCACCGCACCTCTCCGGTTTCATGTATCAACCGGAACTCTTCAGTGCTGATGTCGCCCGGGACCAGGTGTATCAGATACGAGCTGATTCGATCAAAGTCATCAGGATGTACGATTGAAAGCCAGCACCCTTTCGAAAAAATTTCATCCTCGGTGTAACCGGTGACCGTTTCAACCGCTCCCCCAATCCATTTGACACGAAAAGGAGCTGTTCCCTGTCGCTCGCACTCGCTGACATAATCCGAAGTAAGTGAGGTAAAAAGCCGGTACCGTTCCTGTTGTTCATGCAAAGCGAGTTCAGTAATCTTCAGCTCTGTTACGTCTCTGACTATTTCTATCGTTCCGGTGCGGCTGCCTTCCGAATTAAAAAGAGGTGCAACGACACTCCATAAATAGGCTCCATTACCGGCATTCAAAACGGGAGAAAATGATTCTGCTGTGAGAATGGTTCCATTCTTTTTGAATTTGGAATAATTCAACTCTAATGTTTCCAGGTTCTCATCAATAAGATCAACAAGAATATCTCTCTGAATGCCGTGGAATGCCCTTGAATAGGCATCATTTCCCCTGCCCAGAACATCACTCTTGGGTACACCGGTCAGTCGCTCCACCGCGCGATTCCATGCAATCACCTTCTTTTCGTTATCAACAACAAACGTTGCGTCAGGGAGGAAATCTATAATATGCGCCAGAAGCTGCTTTGACTCTTCCAGTTTAATCGCCAGCGTTTTCCGTTCTTCAATTTCATGTTCCAACTGAATTTTCCGTGCTCCAAGCTGTTCATTCGCTTTTTGGCGTTCCGCCATTTCATGTTCAAGTAATCTGGCCTGCTCGCGCAGAGTAAACTCTTTTTCTGTCCGTTCTCTCTCCGATTCAGCCAGTTTCAAAACCGTTTCGTCAAAGGCCTGAGCCAACTCTCCCAGCTCGCCACCGGTCACCGTGTCAGTAAATTTAATATTGAAATTACCAAGCCCTATCTGCCGCGCCGAAAATTTAAGGTTTTCCACCCGCTGCAGGATTGATTTTTTACTGATGACATAGGCCAACCCGCAGGCGGCCATGAGAGCCAGACAGAGCACGGAAAGACTCTTAACAATCGGCATTGATGCCGCAGACATGACTTCGTTCACCGGGACGCCGGCCCTGATATACATGTACGGCTCTGATTCATCTTTTAGCCGGAGTTTGTAGTAGTATGCGTAGCGCTTCACACCATCAAATGCGCGCGATTGATGATAAAACCACCCCTCTTCCGGACCGTTGCTCATTTTACCAAAATTATACGGATCGTCAGGCTTGCCGGTATATTTTTCCGGATTAATCGCTCTTGTAAGAACAATTCCTTTGTGATCCAGGACAATAAAGTTAGATTTGTCGGGCAGCTTTGAACGATCAAGGACTTTTTTGAAACTGGACACATCAATTCCGCAGCCAATGACACCCGCTACCTCTCCATATTGATCCAGAAAAGGTAAGGCAAAATGGAAAGACTGTTTTTTGGTAATATTGCCAACGGTGAATTCACCTGACGAAAACCGTCTTGAAGACACGGCATTTTTGAAAAATCGTTTATCCGACTGGCTTGTCGGCCCTGTCAGCGGAACGCCGGATGCCCAGACAGCACCGGTTCGATCTGCGACATGGATATTGGTGTATTGGGGATTCAATCTGAGGACATCGGCAAGAATGGGATTCAGCTTGAGGCTGTTACGTTCTTTTATTTCCGGCAATTGTGCCAGCACAGTCAGTAACTGCTGAATGCCGGTCATCAGGCCCTGTTCTTCGGATGCTATGCTTGAAGCGAGCTTCTGGGCGTCGCTTACGGCTTGATCCCGGGCTGAGTTCCGCTCTGAAATCAAAGTAAACATGAGCGCACCGAGCGTCGGCAGCGCCACGATAAATACGATAACGAACAGTTGTCGTCGGATAGGCTGATTAAGGAAACCGAACATCTTCAACTCCGTGGCACCATCCAATATGTCATGCTTACAATCTGATTTTTCTGATTGCGTCTTTGAGTACGGACAGTTTGTAGGGCTTCTGGATGAAACCGGCCAAGCCCTTACCAAGAAATTTCTGGGCCACCTCAAACTCATTGTAACCGCTGGACATGATTACCTTGACATCCGGCTTCAGTTGTCTGAGCTCCCGGAAGCACTGTTCACCGTCCATATGAGGCATCGTCAGATCCAGAACAACAAAGTCAATATCAGAGACAGCCTTAAAGACCTCAACCGCTTCCCTACCGTCGTTCGCGGTGATCACCGAGAAACCGAGTTCCTGAAGTAATTCTGCCCCGATTCCCCTCACGGTCTCCTCGTCGTCTACAAGAAGAACCGTACCGTTCCCCTGCCACTCTTCTTTATGGGTTTCGACATCAGGAATTTCGGATATTCTCTCCGAGACAGGCAGAAATACTTTGAAGGTGGTGCCTTTATCTGGCTCGCTGTAAACCTTTATGGTTCCCTTGTGTCCCCGGACAATCCCGAGCACAGCGGCCATCCCCAGCCCTCTGCCGGTAAATTTTGTCGTAAAAAACGGGTCGAACAACTTGGCCAGCGTTTCCTTATCCATCCCGCAGCCGGTGTCGGCTATCTCCAGGTATACATACTGACCTTCATTGATGTTATCGTCCAGCCAGACATCTTTCAGGTAGCTCTTATCGCAATCCATACAGCCGGTAGTGATGGCAATAATACCGCTTTTGTCGCCAATTGCCTCAGAAGCGTTGATCACCAGATTCATGATGATCTGATGGATCTGGGTGGTATCCGCCTCTACCATGGGAAGCTGTTTGTGCAGATTAAAACGCAGCACCGCCTTCTTGCTGATGGAAACTTCAAGCATGTGCAGCATGTCTTCCAAAAGATTGTTCAGGTCAATATTCTCGACGATAAACTTTCCCTTACCTGAGTAGGCAAGCATCTGTTTGGCCAGGTCAGCGGCCCGGGCGGCAGCCTGTTCGATACGGTGCAGGTTCTCCGTAGCCGGGGACTCTTTGTTAATTCGCATCAAAGCCAGATCGGCGTTGCCGATGATGGCCATAAGTATGTTGTTGAAGTCATGGGCGATTCCCCCTGCGAGAACGCCCAGGCTTTCCAGCTTCTGAGCATGCAGAAGCTGCTGTTCAAGTCGGGTTCGTTCCGCTTCGGCATGCTTGCGCTCGGTGATATCACGACCTATGCCAAGGAATAACACTTCGTCACTTTCAGCACTGGCCAGGCGCGAACCATTAGCCGAATACCAGACCCACGTGCCATTTTTATGAAGCACCCGGTATTCAATACCTCTCCGGTCTTCTCCTGTCTCCATTACCTCCTGTAAAGCGAGAAAACAGACGGCAACATCATCGGGATGAACGAAAGGCACAAATGGTCTGCCGATTGTTTCATCAAGCTCGTATCCGAAAGCATCTTTCCAGTTGGGCGTCACATAGGTGAAGACCCCATCTGTCGAAAGAGAAAAGATAATGTCGCTCGCGTGCTCAACGAACGACCGGAAGCGTTCCTCGCTTTTTTGCAGGGCATTCTCGGCCAGTTTACGCTCGGTAACATTGCGTGTTATCCCGAGCAAAGCTTCAATTTCTCCCTGCTCATTGTAAAACGGAACGGCGTGGGTTTCGAGCCAGACATGGCGGCCCTTCAGTCCAATTGTCTCAAATTCGAGCTTTCCGGGGATTCCCAGAAAAACCTGTTTTGTCAGATAAATAAACTCGTCTTTGTACGTGGGGGTGATCAAAGTACATACACACTGTCCTTTGACCTGTTCAAAGGAATCAGCCTCTATCATCTCCAGGCCTGCCGAATTCATCATCAGCAGATTGCAGTCACTATCAAGCAGCTTGATGCATTCCGGTTCCGTGTCTATGATTGTCTTCAAAAACCGCTCGCTATTTTCCAACGCCTCTTCTCTTTGGACAAGCTTGTCGGCCATGGCATCAAATGACTCCGCCAGTCTGCCCAGTTCCCCCCCTTTTACAAGGTCGGCAGCTTTTGTCTGATAGTCACCATTGGCGAGGTTTTTTGAGGCTCGTTCAAGCAGTTCAATACGTGAGATGATCGAACGTCTGCCGATAAAACTTGAAAACAGGAAAGCCAAAACCAAAACCCAACTGAAAAATATCAAATTTTTGAGAAGCTGCGAATTTGCATTGGAAAGGACTGAATCGACCGGAATCCCCGCTCGAATATACATGTACGGTGACTGTTCTCCATCAAGGCGCAGTTTACGGGTAGTAATAATCCGGGCATCCCCTGAAGCGACACTGACTCCGAAATCCGTGCTCTCATCAGGCCCATCCTGTATCTGCTTGAAGAGTGCAGGTTCCGTCGTTTTCCCGATATATTTTTCCGGAGTTATGGCTCTGTACAGAATTACGCCCCGGTGATCAAGGATCGCAAAACTGGCATTGTTCGGCATTTTACTGAGTTCCAGAACAGGAACGTACTTTTCCAGCAGAAACCCTACGGAAATGATCCCCGTGATAGTGCCAGAGTCATCTTTTATGGGGTAACTCAGGTTAAACGTCGGTCTATTAATTGCCCGGGAGACAACGTACTCGCCAGATGAAAGCTGTCCACTGCTCAGAGCGTTTTTGAAATATCTTCGATCAGATACGATGAAGGGGGACTTTACCGGCACAGCTGTTGCCCAAACTATTCCTGAGCGGTCGGCAATAAATATGTTCGATATGTCCGGGTTTAGTTTGTGGATTTCGCCGAGAAGCGTCGTTACCCTGGCTGTGTCTTTCTGTTTGATCTCCGGCAGTTGAGACAAAGCAACCATGAGCTGCCGCGCTGACAGATTTCTACTCTGCTGTTCATAGGCTATTCTGTCAGCCAGTTTTTGGGTATCCTTCCTGGCGTCGTTCATTGCCTCATTTCGCTGATGAATACCGGAATTTATGATCATACCGATTACGGGCAGAGCCATAATGATGACGATCAGAAGCAGTTGGAACCGTATTGGCAGCCGGGAGAGCAGATTCATACATCATCCTTGATTGCTTGCTGCGGGTCGGGTTTCATTGGGCAAGAAGGGCGAATCTGAACGTGGTGCCGGTCTCCTGAGCTGATTCAAAACACACCGAACCGCCAAGCACCTGTTCCCCGAACAATTTCATGGAATAGGTGCCAAATCCTCTCCCCATATCACTCTTGGTACTGAAATTGCGCTGAAAAATCCGGCGGGCGGTGTCTTCCGGAATCATTCCGCTGTTCCATACGCAAAAAGTGACGGTTGTATGCTGGGGATCAATTGACAGCAGCACCTTTCCCCCCTCAGGAGTGGCTTCGAGGGCATTGGTCACCATGTTAATTATAATCCGGCTGGCCAGATGAAAATCAGTGACAAGGACAAGGTCATGCGGCCCGTATTCTACTGAAAGTGTGCGCCGCACCGTTAACGGGTGATCACCAAACACCTGATCCACCTCCTTCAGGAGGCTGTTTGCCGTAAATTTGCCGTACAGCGGCTTGTAAGAAACATCCAGAGACTTCTGAAGGGAATTCTGAATAGAGATTTCCTGAGCTATCCTGAGGGCGATCTGGTGCAGATCTTTCAGCTTTTCTTCGTTGGGCAGTGCCTGGCGGGCGAGCATTTCGCTCTTGCAGACAAGCGCGCACAGGATGTTGTTGATATCATGGAAGAAAGTACGATCCAGACAGGCACGGTACTGCTGCATGCTGATATCCTGAAGAAACAGAAGGACATACAGGCTGTCATCAACCACCAAAGGGCAACTGCGTACGCTGAAATAGAGATCAATCTTCTGGCCATCTTTTTCCACCACTAACGCACATGTCCGTTCCTGAGGCTGTCTGGTTTCCAGAGCGGCCATAATCGACACGACAGCACCGCAGGTAGAGCAATACTCAGAGGTGCCGCACCCGCCAGGCATTTCGCAGGAATGAACACAGTTAACGCATTCGCCCGGCCGCAAACCCAGTATCTGTCCCGAATCCTCTATTCCGAGAAGCTTGATGAATGTGTCATTGACGGCAAGCACCTGCCGTTTATCATTTAAAACAGCAAAAAGACCATTGGTGATGGTCATAAGTCCATTTATGAAGTCATTGGTGGTGGCCCGGTTAACGTCTTCATGAAGTTCAGAACCGCTTTTTCGTTCGGGTGGAGCAAAGTGGGTGGGAATGTCGTGAGGTAAAACGTGAGATACATTTTTTAATGGTGTAGACATATATTCACTCCATACAAGCAGAAATCACTCTTTATCAACAGCAATGCATGATCTATCTCCATAAAAAAATATCCGGAGGATAATATCCCTGTCAAACAGTACCTGTCAAATATTAATGAGAAAACGGATTTGGTGCTTTGTGACACAGGATGCCAAATCTGCATATATCGATTGATTAATAGTTAAATTGTGCAATAATTAATCCGGTATATATCATATGACCTTTATTGACGGGAGGTGTTTTTATGGGCAACGCTCGACTTACATTGCAGGAGTATGAAGCACTCGTCGAACAATCACCGATTTTGATATGGCGAGCAAACACAGAGGCCCTCTGCGATTACTTTAATGACCGCTGGCTCAGCTTCAGGGGCCGCTCCATGGAGCAGGAGTTTGGAAATGGCTGGGCCGAAGGTGTGCATCCTGATGACTTTGACCGGTGTCTCAAGATATATTTAGACAACTTCAATGCGAGAGAAACTTTTGAAATGGAGTATCGCCTGATGCGACATGATGGCGAGTATCGTTGGATATTCGACCGTGGGGTGCCTTTCTGCAATGACGATGGCACCTTTGCAGGTTTTATCGGCAGTTGCATTGACATAACCGACCGCGTTGAAGCACAGGAAGCACTCCGCATCAACCTGGAAAAAGAGATAAAATCGCTGAAGGGCATCATCCCCATATGCGGCTATTGTAAAAAAATCCGGGACGACAAAGAAAGCTGGCAGCAGCTTGAGTTATATATAACCAATCATTCAGAAGCTTTATTTAGTCATGGAATATGTCCGTCTTGTCTTGAGGAGCAGATGAAGGAAATGAAAACAATGAATATACAGACGAGACAATAACGCTTGAAAAGCACTAAGAGATTGTTACCAGCTTTTCGCGCAGACCATCGGCGACCACTCGCCCACCATCCAACGCAATTATGCGCTGAACCGTTTCAAGCATGATGGCGCTGTGTGTCGTCATGATTAGCAACGCGGAACTATCCAGAAGCTTCGGCAGACGCTCCGCCAGCATCCGCTCACTTTCAGGATCGAGCCCCAGCGTCGGTTCATCAAGAAGCAGGATTCGACAGGATTGTGCAAAAACACGTGCCAGCGCTACCTTCTGACGTTGGCCACCGGAGAGGTTGTTGCCGCGTTCGTCCAGACGCATCCCCAACGACATCCGCCCGCTTTTGAATTCATTTTCCAGACCGGATGCCCAGATAGCCTCGTTAAACCGGTTTCGATCAGTACACCCGGAAATACGCAGATTTTCTTCTAATGTTCCGGCAAACACAGCCGGATCCTGCGATTTATACGCCATCCAGCGAACGCGATCAAAACGTGCAATATCATCCAGAGCCAGACCGTCAATAAGAATCTGCCCCGTATCCGGCCGACAAAGCCCGCCAAGGCATTGCAACAATGTTGATTTACCGGCGCCCGGCCGTCCCAGCAAGGCAATACGTTCACCGGGAGTGATTGAAAACGATACCGATTCCAGCGCTGCCGGTCGCCCCTCATAATGTTTACCGAGCCCGATAACTGAAATAGCACCCGAAATAGTCGGCCTCGGGGTACATTCCCGTTCCACAACCGCCTCCAGGCTATTTTCCATTCTTGCTGCAGCACGCTTGAAATCCTGCCACTTCCCCGTTACAGCAAAGAGCGAGGCAACAAGCCCCATGGCACGGGTCGCCAGCAGACTGCACGCGATGAGTTTACCGGTACTCAACTGTTGGGCATGAATCAGGTAGACTCCGGTGACCAACATAACTACGGTAGTTACGGTGTACGTCGATGCGGACAATATCCCCGTATGAAGTACCGCCAATCGTCTTTTCGCATCAGAACCTGTCGAATGTTCTGCCAGTTCGCGCCAGCGACGCAGAAAAGCTCCCGAACCGGGAGTAGTGCGAACTACATCGAGACACCCCAGTGTTTCACCCATAAATGCCAGTTTACGTGTGTTGTTGCGTTCTGCTTCTTTGGAAAGATTGTTTTGGCGGATCTGGAGCAGCAAACCGGCTATTGCATACAGAATTACCAGCAGCATGGCGGCAACCATCAATTGCCAGGCAATAATGCCTATGACGAGCAAATACAAAAGCAGAAACGGGATATCTGCAATCGACAGCAGATAGCTGGAAGAGACAAAGTCACGCGAGAGGGTCAGATCGCGATAATTGGAAAGAAAACGAGGGAAACCGCCAGCGGGCAGATCAACCTGCGCCATCAGTTTTGACCATAATGTTTCATCGACTCGTGATGTCAGATCCACGCCAATTCGTTCCGTCGCCCAACTTCGCACCAGACGCATTCCGGTGTCGGTGGCGAGATAGAGTCCCATGCCGAACGTCAGAGCCCAGAGCGTCTCAAACAGTCCGTTTTGGGCAATTTTGTCATAAACCAGCATGGAAAATAACGGCACCAGCAATTGACCTGAGTTTATGAAAAGGCTTGCAATACCTACTTCCGCCCAGGCAGCACGTAATTCCGGCCACAATGCTGCCAATGAAGAAAAGCCCCCGCCCCCTGACGCATGTTTGGCCTCCGGCATACGCATTATTACGGCTTCGAAGACATCCTCTCCTTCACTAGTCACCTCATGAGGCAGCGGGGTACCGTCTGCGGCAAGGTACTGCCAGCGTTGCTCCATGCGGTGCAGCAATGTAAATCCACTTTCCGGATTCCGCAGCAGGATAAGATCACCCGGAATAGCAAGAACATCCCGTAGCTGTCCGGCAATATATCGCGCAGAAAGGCCGAACCGTTCCAATCGTTCAATTTCTGAAGTCCAATTGCCGGAACTGACAAGACGCTTAAAGCCCTTCCGCATCAGGGCTGCAGCAGCACGATCAGAACCACACAGCGCTGTTGCTGCTGTCAGTACGGCCTGTTTATCAAGTCTTATACAAGAGTTTTCAGGAAGAGGGGTTTCAGAGGTATTGGTCATCAAGTAGGTCTCTTCACTCGTCAAAAGGTTGAATGAGGCTGCGCAACGGCCCTTTCAGGTCGAGCGCAGCCTGGATATGACATCTCTTAATATTACGCAGTATGCCAATGAATATGTGCATTTTCAGCCGTAGCCGCATTTGTGATGGTATAATCGATGTAGCTCAGGCCACCAGTTTCCTGAGTTATTGACTCGTTTGCAGCAAGTACCAACTTGTCGCCGGCATCAGCCTCGACATAAAGCGTCGGTGAAGTGCCGCCATTTACCATGCTATGAATGTCCTGAACTGAGATAGTGATATTGGTAGCAGCTCCATCGCCTTTAATATTCAAGGTGTCTATGTTGGTAACATGACTGGAAAGAGCACTCATATCGTAACTGCCACTCACAAGGTTCTGTAATATCATGACGTTGCCGCCCGGCCCGGCATCACGTGCACCGCCGTCAATTACGGTTGGCGGATTTGCTGGCAATGAGGACACAAAGAAGGTGTCGTTATTGTCTCCACCATATGCGGAATCATGCCCCTGATTGGCGTATATGGTGTCGTGACCGGCACCGCCGTACAGTTTATCATCTCCTGCACCACCAGTGAGAATATTGTCCTGACTGTCGCCAACAAGCGTATCGTTATATGCAGAACCGATAAGATTTTGGATATTGTAATAGGTATCACCGATGGCATCAGTGCCACCATTGGCTGTGGAGTTGGCAAGCGAAGCAGTTACGCCCTGTGCAGCATGCTCATAACTGGCGGTATTGTTTGTTCCGCCTCCACCATGCAGCTCGTCGGCCCCGGCCATTCCTTCCAGGGTATTGTTGCCACCGGCGCCACCAGTAAGGACGTTGGTATTGGCATCACCGATCAGATGATCACCACCGACGACACTGCCGATCATATTTTCAACGCCGTGATATGTATCGTCAGAAGCATCTCCTTGAGTACCCAAGCCAGAGGTCAACGAAGCCGAAATCGAAGAATACGAACCTGCGTAGCTAACTGTATCAATGCCTGAACCGCCATACATATCGTCATAGCCTGCACCCCCTATGAATGAGTCGTTACCGGCATTGCCGTAGAGGACGTTGTGGCCAGATCCGCCATTCAGGATGTCGTCACCGGCTGTGCCTATGAGGATATTATCATTTACATCACCAACCAGAGTAACGTTAAGACCAGACCCACAGGTGATATCGAGAAGTGCATTCAGGCTTAAATTGCCAGCCAGATCGACTTGGTGAACGTAGACATATCCCGTGCTTACAGCCGGTGCGATGGTGCTCCAATCAGTACCGTTACTGCTGTACTCAACATGGGCACCGGTCTCGACACCGCTTATGGTAAAGTTGCCAGTGATATCGAAGTTACTGTCCATGCTTGGTGCCACCACCGGGACATTCGGAGCGGTAGTGTCTATGTTCACGGTATAAGAAGGAGAAGCAGTACTGGTGCCGCCGTTTACATTTGTGGCCGTCGCTGTGTAGATATGTTTGGATCCATCGACAAGAGTCGCAGTGGTGTAGTTCCAGTCACCGCCGGCACCAGCGGTAACTGTACTTACAAAGACGCCATTATCAAAAATATTAACTGTAGTGTTCGCATCGGATGTACCGGTGAGAATCGGAGTCGCATCGTTGGTGCTGTTACCGTTAACAACGGTTATTGGGACAGGACCGACGTCATTGATGACTCCGGTGATTGCGGGGATAGACGGTGGTGCAATATCAATATGAAAAGCTAAGGCTGAGGAATACGCACTAACATTGCCGACGACATCGGTAGCTCTGACCGTATAGCTGTGATTTGAATTGTCGCTCAATGGATTAGGTGTGAAGCTCCAGACACCACCGGAATTAGCGGTCACCGTACTTACAAATAGGTTGTTGTCATAAACACTGACAGAACTTCCAGCCTCGGCTGTACCGGAGAGAGTTGGCGTTGAGTCGTTGGTGGTATCACCATTTGCAATGGGGCCCTGATACGTACCGACATTGTCTACTGCCCCGGTGATGACTGGTGTCACAGTTGAAGTATCAATTTTCACAATAAAAGCTGTGGAAGTCGCGCTTTTGTTACCGGCGGGGTCAGTCGCAACTGCAGTATAGCTGTGGCTCGAACCATCAGCCAGCGCCGCAGTTGTGTAGTTCCAGACACCACCGGCATCGGCGGTCGCCGTTGTAACGAGAAGAGTTGAGCCATCAGAGATTTTGATAGTACTGTTAGCCTCAGCAGTCCCTGTCAGGGTCGGGGTCGGGTCGTTGGTGGATCCTCCGCTACCTATGGTGTTCTGAATTGTTCCGACATCATCTTTGGCCCCGGTAATAACTGGGGTTGCGGATGACGTATCAATGTTCACAGTGTAGACTGCTGACATGTTACTTATGTTGCCGACGTTATCGGTACACGTAACTGAATAACTATGTGTCGAACCGTTACCAAGAACATCTGTCGTATAGCTCCAAGTCCCACTGGGGCTGGTGTATACTCCAAGCATATATATTCCGTTGTGATAAATGGTGATGTTGGCGTTTGCTTCGGCAGTACCGACGAGTGTGGGCCTTGTATCGTTGGTGGTACCATTGTTAGTAACGAGCCCTATAAAAGTGCCGGGGTCACCGACGTCATCATTGGCCCCGGTGATGATCGGGGTAGAAGGTTTTATTGTATCAGTGGCAAAGGCAAAGGCAGCGGAAGTGCCACTAACATTGCCGGCGGCGTCGGTGGCCTTGACCGTAAAGAGGTGTGAACCGTCGTTCAGATTCGCAGGGGTGATATTCCAGAGACCACCGGTACCAGCAGTCACTGACGCAACAAAAATGTTATTGTCGTAGAGACTGACCGTGCTGTTCGCCTCGGCAGAACCGGAGAAGGTCGGTGTCGCGTCATCGGTGGCACCACCTTTAGTAATGGGCCCCGTAATAATACCGACATTATCATCGACCCCGGTGATGGTAGGAAGTGCAATCGTGGTGTCGATACGCAGGGCATAGGCAGTGGAAGCCGTACTGAGGTTACCGGCAAGATCGGTAGCCGTCACGGTATAGCTATGACTCGAACCGTTGGCAAGAGTCGCTGTTGTGTAGCTCCAGTTACCACTGGCGTCGGCGGTCGCCGTGGTAGCAAGGGGGGTGGCACCGTCAACGAATTTGATTATACTGTACGCCTCAGCTGTCCCGAAAAGGGTAGGTGTCGTGTCGTTGGTGACGCCGTTAGTGATTGGCCCCAGAACAGGAAAAGCGACAGCGTTGTCACTGGCTCCGCTGATAATCGGCTTGGGCGGCGGCGTTGCATCAATATGCAGAGAGAACGCTCCGGAAGATTCACTGGAAAGACCTATGAAATCGGTGGCTGTGGCTGTAAAACTGTGGTCCGAACCATCGCTCAGAGACTTGTCCGATGGGAGGGTGTAGTTCCAAAGACCGCTACCGTTAGCGATTACAGTAGCCACAAAAACTCCACTGTCGAAAAGATTAACCGTGATGTTTGCCACCGACGTACCGGAAATGGTTGGTGTCGTATCGTTAGTAATGCCGTTGGTGATTGGTCCCAAGACAGGACTGACGTCGTCACTCGCCCCGCTTATGACCGGGGGAGGAGGTGGCATCGTTTCATTGATTTGCAGAACATATGCTGTTGAATGTGCACTAAAATTGCCGGCGGCATCAGTAGCAATGGCCGTGTAGGTGTGGTTCGTGCCATAGTCAAGTGGATCTGATATGTAACGCCATTTTCCGTTGACATCGGTGATAACCGTGGAGACGAAAGTTTCTCCATCAAATAGACTGACTGTACTGAACGCCTCGGCAGAGCCAAAGAGAGTCGGCGTCTTGTCGTTGGTGATACCAGCGGCCACGTTTCCCACGCCGGGCAAGACATCATCGTAAGCGCCTTCGATAGTCGGGATTGATGGTGACTTGGTATCAACGGACAGATCAAAGTGTGCAGTTGCGGCACTGACGTTTCCAGCGGAATCGGTCGCCGTAACCGTATAGATGTGGCTGGAACCTTCGCCCAAAGGCTCGGGGGTGTAGCTCCAACTGCCGCTGTCGCCAGCGATTATCGTGGCAACAAGAATATCGTGATCATAAATGCTGACGGTGCTGTGCACCTCGGCAGTGCCAGAGAAGGTCGGTGTAGTGTCATTGGTAAAGTCACCGGTAGAAAGATTTTTCAGAACAGGGTCAACGTCATCGCGAACTTCAACGATGACCGGGGTGAGCGGTGCTGTGGTGTCAATATTCAGTATGTATTCAGCGGAAGGGGCACTGACGTTGCCGACGGCATCGGTCGCCGTAAGTGTATAAGTGTGACTGGAACCATCATTCAGAGGTACAGGCACACAACTCCAGTTACCGCTTGAATCAACTTGAGACATGACCACAAGATTGCCACCGTCATAAAGGCTGACGGTGCTGTACGCCTCGGCAGTACCGGTAAAGGTCGGCGTCCTGTCATTAGTAAAGTCACCGGTTTTAATGTTTTCCGGAACCGTACCGGCGTTATCGATAATCGCGGTGACAACCGGAGTAGATGGCGGTGAGTTGTCGATGTGCAGAGCATAGACCGCAGAAGCTTCACTGATATTGCCGGCGGGATCGGTGCCCTTGATCGTATAGCTGTAATCCGATCCATCGACCAAGGACTCAAGGGTATAGCTCCAACTGCCGCTTTCGCCAGCGATAACCGTTGCAACAAAGTTATAACCATCATAAAGGCTGATGATACTATTCCCCTCGGCAATGCCGGAAAGAGTCGGCGTCAGGTCATTAGTGGAACCGCCACTCACAATGTTTCCCTGAATTGTACCGACGTTATCAGCAGCCCCGGTGATGGCAGGGGTCGTGGCCGAGGTATCGATGTGAATGATATGTGAGGCGGAAGCATCACTGACGAAACCAAGAGTGTTAGTAGCCGTCACTGAATAGCTGTGATTCGTGCCGTCGGCAAGAGGATCGGAGATATAGCTCCAATTGCCACTGCCGTCAGCGACCACTGAGGTAACAATGGATACGCCATCGTAGAGCTTGATCAGGCTGTTCGCCTCGGCTGTGCCGGAGATGGTTGGTGTTGTATCGTTGGTGTAGCCACCGTTCGCTATATCCCCCTTATTTGGGTCGATATCGTCCAGGATACTGGTGATAAACGGTGCGGCCGGGGCTTCGTTTACGTCGGTGACGTTAAGGGTTATATTTTGTGCGACGGATACGTTTCCGGCGGCATCGGTAGCAACGATGCCGTAGACGTAACTGTTTACCCCCGCTTCAAAATCGTTCTGGTGAGAGACACCTTCAGCGGTAATACGGATCTGGCCGTTAGCTCCTATGCTGTAGTAGCCGTCAGAACTGGTACCGGGTTCGGTACCGGGGACACTGAAATGGTAGCCGATAACCCCAACGTCATCAGTCGCTGCAACAATAGCAACCACCGCACCGGTAAGCTGGTTCTCGGCATAGTTGAAAACCTGGTCGGCGATAACGACTGGAATGGCATCGTCCTTATTGGTGACGTTAAAAGTGATACTCTGCACGCTGGATACATGGCCAACAGCGTCGGTGGCCACGATGTCGTAGTTAAAGCTGTTGGGCAGCGTCTCAAAGTCATTCTGGGCGATATTTGCAGCAGTACCGGCGGAGGTGATACGTATCTGTCCGTTATCTTCAATGCTGTAGTAGCCGTCGTGACTGGTAGCGGTGAGATGACCATCGACGTCGCTGAAACTAAAACCGGTGACACCAATATCATCACTGGCGGCTACAATCGCAACTACCGTATCGGGGAGCTGATTTTCGACATAGGAGAAGGTCTGACCGGATACGACCACAGGGGCCGTTTCATCCACGTTGGTAACGTTCAGGGTTATGCTTTGTGCCAGAGACACTTTAGTGGAAGCGTCCGTAGCCACTATTCCATAGCTGTAGGTATTCAACCCCGTTTCGAAGTCGTTCTGATGGGCGACGCCGTCGGCAGTGATATGAATCTGGCCGTTGGCTCCTATAGTGTAGAAACCGTCGGCACTGGTACCGGTGAGGGTGGCACTGAATTGGAAGCCGGTTACACCGATGTCATCGGTGGCTGCCACGGTAGCGACTACGGCGTTCTCAATTTGGTTCTCGGCGTATGAGAACGTCTGGCCGGAGGCGACAACCGGAACGGCGTTGTCTGAGATGGCTTGATCTACAATATTGAGAGTGACATTTGTACCGACTAAAATTGACACGTGACCTACAGCATCGGTGGCTACGATGCCATAGCTGAAATTGTTTGTTCCGCTTGTCACGTAGGTATTTTGAGAAGCAGCACCGGAGTCGGTGATAGTGATCTGACCATTGGCACCAATGCTATAGTAGCCGTCTGGACTGGTAGCGGTGAGATGCCCGCTGCCATCGTTGAAAGAGAAACCGGTGACACCAACGTCGTCAGTGGCCGCTACCACTGCAACCACAGCTCCGGCAAGCTGGTGTTCAACATAGTTGAGGGTTTGGCTGGTAACAACGGGAGCCTGTTCATCCACATTGGTTACGTTCAGAGTGATGCTCTGTGCGTCGGACACGTGACCTACTGCATCGATGGCCACAATGTTGTAGGGGAATATATGTAGAGGACCCTTCTCGAAATCGTTCTGTGCAAAACCGTCAGCGGCAGCATTGATACTGATCTGCCCGCTGTCTCCAATGCTGTAGAAGCCGTCGGGAGTCGCAGTAGTGAGGTGACCTGCGCCGTCACTGAAACGGAAACCGGTGATTCCAAAGTCGTCGGTGGCCGCCACAATACCAACAACGGCACCGGCAAGCTGGTTCTCGGCGTAGCTGAAACTCTGACCGACAACGACCAAAGGTGCAGTATCGTCCACGTTAGTGACATTCAGGGTGATACTCTGTGCGCTGGACTCGTTACCGGTTGCGTCAGTAGCCACAATATTGTAGGAAAAACTGTGCTGGCCCTTCTCAAAGTCATTCTGGGCAACTCCGTCAGCGACGCCGGCGGAGGTGATGCTGATCTGGCCGTTGTCTCCAATGCTGTAGAACGTGTCCGGACTGATAACGGAGAGATGACCCGAACCATCACTGAATCGATAGCCGGTGACACCGATGTCATCAGTGGCCGCCACAACCGCAACGACGGCATCGGCAACCTGATTCTCGGCGTAGTTGAAACTCTGTCCGGTACTAACCTTGGGGGCCTCTTCATCCACGTTGGTGACGTTGAGAGTTATGTTCTGCGTAGGCGAGTCGTTCCCGGCGGCATCTGTGGCCACGATACCGTAGCTGAAGCTGTTTAAGCCCGTCTCAAAGTCGTTCTGGGCAACTCCGTGTGCGACGCCGTCAGCGGTGATGCGGATCTGACCGTTGGATTCAATGCTGAAGAATTTATCAGAACTGATGTTTGCCCCGCTGTTGCTGAAATGGTAAGCAACAACGCCAATATCGTCGGTGGCCGCCACAGCCCCAACCACAGCTTCGGCTTGCTGATTCTCAGCGTAGTTGAAGCTCTGACCGCCTATAACCACAGGTCGCGCTTCATCCACGTTGGTGACATTGAAAGTTATGTTCTGGACGGCTGACACGTGGCCTACAGCATCGACAGCCTCAATGCCGTAGCTGAAGCTGTTCAACCCCGTCTCAAAGTCGTTCTGAGCGATCCCATGAGCGGCACCGGCATCAGTAATGTGAATCTGGCCGTTTGCTTCTATGAAGTAGAAACCGTCGGCACTGGTGCTGGAGTTGTTAGCACTGAAGTGAAAACCGGAGACAGCAACGTCATCTGTGGCCGCAATGATCGCAACCACTGAACCGGCAAGCTGGTTTTCGGCGTAGTTAAAGACCTGGTCGGCGACAAGCACAGGAGCGGCATCATCCACATTGGTGACGTTAAGGGTGATGTTCTGGACAGCAGAAGTATGACCAGCGGCATCAGTAGCCACAACGCTGTAACTGAAGCTGTTCAGCTCCGTTTCAAAGTCGTTCTGGGCAACTCCGTGTGCGACACCGTCAGCGGTGATGCGGATCTGGCCGCTGTCCCCTATGCTGAAGTAATTATCCGGGCTGGTAACTGAAAAATGACCGGCACCATCACTGAAGCGGTAGCCTGTGACACCGATGTCATCGGTGGCTGCCACTGCAGCAACCACGGCGCCGGCGGTCTGGTTTTCGGCATAATAGAAGCTTTGGCCGGAAATAACCACGGGAGCCGCTTCATCCACATTGGTGACATTGAAGGTGATGTTCTGCATAGCGGAAGCATTACCTTCGGCATCTGTGGCTACGATGCCGTAGTTGAAACTGTGTACCCCCATCTCAAAATCATTCTGGGCAACTTCGGCGGCGACGCCGGCGGCGGTGATGCTGATCTGGCCGTTGGCCCCTATGGCATAGAAACCATCGTGACTGATGTTCTTCCCGCCATCGCTGAAGCGGAAGCCGGTGACACCAATGTCGTCCGTGGCTGCCACGGTGGCAACCACGGTGTTGGCCGTCTGGTTCTCAGTGTAACTGAAAGCCTGGTTGACAGTGATCACGGGGGCAGCAGTGACCGGGGCTGCTTCGTTCACGTCAGTGACATTGAGAATAATATTCTGGGCTGCGGAAACGTTACCGGCGGAATCAGTAGCCACGATGCCGTAACTAAAACTGTGAAACCCCATCTCAAAATCATTCTGAGCAACTCCGGCAGCAGCACCGGCGGCGGTGATGCTGATCTGGCCGTTAGCTCCTATGCTGAAATACATGTCGCTGCTGACGTTTGTACCGCTGTCACTAAAACGAAAACCAGTGACGCCAACGTTATCAGAAGCAGCCACGACGGCAACCATGGCACCGGAGACCTGGTTCTCGGAGTAGCTGAAGGTCTGATCGACTACTACCACAGGAGGGGTGACATCTACCGTATTTTCGTCAACATTGGTTACGTTGAGGGTGACATTCTGTACAGCAGACGCGTTCCCGGCTGCGTCGATGGCCTCAATACCGTAAATGAAACTGTTGGGCGTCGTTTCAAAGTCGTTCTGCGCAACTCCTGCAGCGATACCGGCGGCAGAGATGTGAATCTGGCCGGTGGCCCCTATTGTGTAGAAGCCGTCGGCACTGGTGCCGGAGTGGGTCTCACTGAAGTGGAAACCGGTGACACCAATGTCGTCGGTGGCCAACACAGCGGCAACCACCGCTCCGGCAACTTGGTTTTCCGCATAGCTGAAGGTCTGGCCGGGGGTGATCACAGGAGGTGTGATGTCCACGACAGAATCTTGTACGTCGGTGACGCTGAGGGTTATGTCCTGTGCGGCGGACACATTCCCGGCGGCGTCGATGGCTTCGATGCCGTAGTTGAAGCTGTTGTGTGCCGCCTCAAAGTGGTTCTGCGCAACTCCGGCAGCGACGCCTGCGGCGGTGATGCTGATCTGGCCGTTGGCTCCTATAATGTAGAAGCCGTCTGCACTGGTGTCGGCATGGGTAGCACTGAAGTGGTACCCTTTGACACCGACGTCGTCGGTAGCTCCCACGGTCGCAACTACGGTGTCTGCTGCCCGGTTCTCGGTGTAGTTGAACGTCTGGCCTGCAGTGACGACAGGGGGGGCAGTATCGCCCACACTGGTGGCGGTGTGAGTTTGACCTTGCGGGTCTGAGTACGAGGGAGGCAGCGACGTTTTCGGAGGCAGAACCGGATCCGGTGAATCGGCAGATGGTCCATTGCTTCCGCTATTGAAAGGGGCAGATCCCTTACCTACTTTTACTAATGGCGCCGGTGCTGAAACAGTTTCAGAAAGCCGTGGATCGCTGGAAGTCCAAAGATCTTTTTCCGGCGGTTTTGGTTCATCCGCAGCTGCCTGAGTACTGGGAGCGTCCACATTTCCGCTGACTACTCTCAAACTGCCTGCTTTGGCAAGGTTACTTGTGCTGACCATTTTAAATAGACTGCCCAGGCTTTCCCTGGAGTCATTAAATAAGACCGTGGGAGGGGTTCCACCAATGGCATCAAGCGCGCCATTAGGTACTACAACGAATGTTCCATCAGAAAAGCTCAAAAGCAAATCGACATCAGCGACCTCAACTGATGATAGATTTGCCTCGCTTTTGGGGATGGTAATTGTGCCGTCAGGAGCGACAATGGCCCGAACTATGGATTGACTTTGATCTGCAACTTTAGGAGTTGTGTTACCATTTCCGCTAACAGTCTTCTGTGCCATTGTGTGCACCTCTTACCCATACTCTCAATTAATCATTTTGTACGCGCATCAAGCGCTTCCCGTAATCTCATTTGTTCATCCCTCTGCATGGCAAGCAGCTTATGCGACTCCTTTGCATCAGCAGTCATATGAACAGTCAGCTCGGATATCTGGTTAGTGATCCCGCTGGTACCCTTCTCCAAAACCTCTAGAATTGAGCCGAATTGCCTGCCAAGCCGCTGCAACTCGCTGCGGAAGTTGTTATTCGCCTCGGTCTGTTCAGTAAGCGTGCGCAGCATAT
>JANXZX010000226.1 GCA_025355325.1 Geobacteraceae bacterium | reverse complement strand
GCTCACTTTACTATATGGAATGATACCAATATTCGATAGAAGATCTGCTAAACGGTAATCTAGTCCATCAAGTCCTTTAATATCCTGACAGACCTTCAATTCAGACGTCCGAGGCCAGTAACGAATTCCCGCAATATATTTTGTGTCACCAACCGTAATTGTGACGACTCTACGCTCCCCTTCTTTGATGTCCAAGCAATTGGTGGGATCAGGTGCATGAATTTGAATCATTGGTACACAGTCGTTATAAAAGCCATTTTTCCTAATCTTGCCGACTAGTTGCTTTGTCTCCATTTTTGATACTCCTCATAAATTTTTCTGGCGCATTCCTCCGGTGATATTTTAATATCACTTTCCCAAAACCTTAAAACTATCCACCCCATTAGTTCTAGCTCAGTGGTAACGTGTTGGTCACGCTCTTGGTTTCTCTTGAGCTTATCCACCCAAAATTGTGAATATTTTGTCAATTCTTGCTCATGGGAATTATACCCTCGTAAACGCCAATTATTGCCATGCCAGAAATCACCGTCACAGAATATCGCAATTTTAGCTCGTAAGAAAACAAAATCCGGCCTACCAATAATTTTATATTGCTTCCTGTAACGTAAGCCAAGTGACCACATTGCCGATGAGAGCAACCTTTCAGGCTTAGTTCCTTTGGACTTGATCGCAGCCATTATTTTACTTGTTGTCAGCTTATCTCGCATTCATATTAAAACATCTCGTCCCAGATTTCCTCTAACCTTTGAGCAATACTATAAGCGAGGAGTGGCGGAACGGCGTTCCCAATAACCTTATATGCGCTTGATCCGCTTATATTGTAGGGATCATTTTTATGAGAGTGCCTAACAAATTCATAGTCATCAGGAAACGTTTGAATTCTGGCACATTCTCTAACAGTAAGCCTTCTTTCAAGTAATCCAGACTCTAGTTCTTGAAAATGCTTTCCACCATGATCAAGAGACAATCTGCGGTATTCTATATTTCCATGATGTTCCGCTCGTATAGTAGGGCCGACCCAGTTTAAATCAATTTCCGTTTGACCTTGCGTTTTTCCGCAATATGATGCCTTTGAATAACACATTTGAGCTAAATCTGCTGTGCATACAGATGGTTCAAGTAAGTCATATAACACTTGAACCGTTGTCACGTATGGAACTAGACCATTGTCAAATAATCCCAACTGTGAAGAATCCCTAAAATTGTAATGCGTAGGTCGAGGATACGGAGAGAGAGCCTCACTAATATTATTACTTTCATATATTTTTGAAATGCTCTTTTTGGCATACCTTTTACTTATGCCGATAAAAATAACACGCTCCCTACGTTGGGGTACTCCGTAGTCAGGGGCAAATAACACTTTCGCAGGTAAGACATAATAACCCTTATCAATACTTCTAAAATCATGTTCAATAATTTCTTTTACATCTCCCAATGAAACGAGACCTTTTACATTCTCGGCTATAAACATCTTAGGTTTAGTTATTTGTATCACTTCTCGCATCCAAGAATAAAGCATACCCCTGTTTTCTTTCGTGGGTTCGTCAATTTCTTCGTGAAGCTGGCCCTTATGGCTTTTGTGAGAGCTGAACCCCTTTCTTTTACCTGCCACGCTAAAGTCCTGGCAAGGAAACCCACCCGTAACTACGTCAATATTGTCAGGAAAAGCAAAGTCACCAGATTTGTGTTTTTTTACTAAATCAACAATGCTTTCTAAATGAAATGTCGATTCATCTTTCCCTCGTTTCAAAAAATAAGGAACCCATGCGGCTTTAGCGAAAGGTAATATATCATTTGCAAAAACAGTCTCGAATGAGGTTGGTTTTAAAAGAGTAAAGTCATTATTTTCTTCTTGAACCCAGTTAGGGCGAATGTTTTTGTTTACACAAGGCGAATGAACCCAAAAATTCCCTTCAAATCCCAAATCCATACCACCACAACCGCTAAAAAGTGATAACAAGCTTTTTTTCATGTAATTGCCCCCTGAGTAGTGCATACAATCTATTTGGATTCGATGCTGGTGTCAAGCCGAATGCTAACTATAGTATGTAGACCAATATATAAAAATACTATCTTATGTCAGAATTCGAGGGATAAATGGAAATTAAGACGAGATTTGGAAAGATAATCAAACAGTTGCGCACTGACATGGGGCTTTCCCAAGAAGAACTGGCTCATAGAGCTGGGGTGCATCGTACCTACGTTGGAATGATAGAGAGAGCCGAGAAAAATATAACCATTGAAAATGGTTATAAGATAGCAAAAGCATTGAATGTACCTTTGTCTTTAATATTTTCGGAGATCGAAAAAAATGGCTAACATTTTAACAAACCTGCGTGAATTAAGTGTTGCATTTTTTCTGAACGCCCCTTCAAGTGACCCAAAATCAATAACCCCTCAGATATTTGCAGAAAATTGTAATCGAAATATTACTCACTGCAAAATCACGGTAAACAATATAGCTTCTGACTTGCGTCAGTTTAATCAGGCTGAGAAAGCTGTAATTATAAATGGGTTTAATTTGGCGATAGAATTTAGAAAAATTCTCGGAATAATTCAAACACCAAATATACAATGGGTTGGGAATCATAAAAAAAGTGACTCCCCAGAAGATTTGATAGTCAACGATTATAAGTTGTCGCTTAAAGAGGAAAGCTTCATCCTTGAAAACATGGGGCTATACAAGCTATTAAATATCATATCAAACTCTGAGCTTCATCGACGCGGGCTACACGTATTTGAAACATTTGCAGAAAGAGAATTGTTTAATTGGTATGAAACTACACGTGATTTACTAATTCAACTTGGCCCTAAAAAATTTAATTACAGCGGGACGGGATATATTTCTGAAGGTACTTTGTTAAATGACACGTTAACCCTCATGTATAATAATACCTCATGTAAAATAAAAAACTATAGCACAAGCACCTATGCTGATTTTATGACTAATACAAACTCTCTAACTAGAGAAAAGGTGTTCTCTAAATGGATAAATGAAAATGTGAAGCAATCTCAGAAATACAATAAATCAAAGTCAGAGTGTTCTCAATCAGCTGGTAATAGTATAATAGCCGCTTACGAAAAATTTATAGGCACTTCTAGCGATAAACTACTCCGATTATTTAGAATACACGATTATTCCTATTATTACGCCAAGACGACATATTCTTCTGTGGAAATATATAAAGTGCCTTCTATTCAAGAGTCTCTCCGCAAAATCATTATAAATAAGTTCTACTGCTTAGTGCCAGATTCACAATTAAATATATTTACTGAAATACTTAACTCTGAAAATGGGAAAACATTCCTATTTCGCAATGAGCTTAGATATTCTCATGGTCAGTTTAATGGAACACCTGAAGCAAAACTCTATCATGTAAGAGACGGTGACTTGTCTGTAATGTACAATAAATTATTATAAGCCTAGGGAAATCCATGGGAATCGAAAGTTTTGAACAAGAACTAAAGTCGTATTTCAAACTACGTAAATATGATTTTATCGACAACTCTTCAGATTATAAAAAATTAGATTTTACATTGAAAGACATAATCCGTGATGTGAATAACATTGATGCGCCATTACGAAATATTTATTTAGAAGTCAAAGAAAAAAGACAAAAATACAATACTACTAACTGGCCTTTGATTTGCGACAATGATGAAAAGCACACATTTATAGTAGATGAACTTTCAACCAGAAAAATATTAGCATATGCTCCTTATTCTGGATTGCTGATAAGGGACTATTTAACGCACCAGTATTACTGGTATTCTATTTTAGACCTGTTTTTAATGCCTAAACTTAGAGTAAATAGACCTATAAAAAAACACGACGTATTATCAATGAAGGGCAAATTGATATTGGATTATAGAAATTCAGTAGAAGCAGATTCTTTAGATAAAGTTTTTGAAGTAATAATAGCTCACATTTCAAATAGAGTTTATACATACACCGAAATGAAAGAGTGTTATGGCAAGTTTATCAACGAAGAAATACTTGAACAGGGAATTGTAAGGAAAGCAGAGCATTGGGATATAGACGTTACTGAAACAAGGTAGCCGATTACTCTCTTATGTTACTTATCTACCTTAGGTTTGGGTATAGTGAGACCTTTACCTCTTCCTTTTTTTGTACATGCCTGCGAGCAGAATCGACTAAAATACTCATATCCTGTTCTGCGTGGATGGTATTTCCGCCCACATTTTTCGCATGTCTTAATTATACTTAAAACTCTATTTTTTTCGCCAGAAAACAGAATTTCTTCTTCAACATTTTCCTCTGTCATGGAATAAATCCTTAATTTATTAGTTGCATGTAACGTGTCGATTTGTCTGTATTTACGCTATTGAAATGACTAGGCATGACCATACTCCTCATCATATATCATACTGGACATCTCATTACAAATTTATCTTCGATAGTGTCCTGAACTTTTTTATTACGTCCTGGCTTTTGAAATGCTTCTAATGATAAAGGCCTCTGTCTCACCCATGCTTCGGCATATGGAAACGTGCCGGTACTCTCCAATGGCATCATCCCACTCCTGAACGGCAACCCATCCGATCCCTGTCTGTGGTGCCTGTACAATCCGGTATCTGTCGATTGTTACTTTTTGCATGTTCGCCCCCGCCTTCTGGATTTATCGGCATTGATCCGGTTGCTGGATAATGTTTTGCGTATAAGTGGTTTGATGTGCTTCAAATTCATCTTGTAAGCTGTGATAAAGAGCAGGTGAAGGGGGTAGGTAGGGTCAGAATCAAACCGTTTTACCCTCTACCACCCGAATTCTTGATCGGCGCAGAATTTCGGCGTTATCCAGAATCAGTTTTGATAGTTCTCTCCCGTCTTCCATCGTCAGGCCGTTTTTACGGAAGTCGTCCTCAACCGTCATCTGGTAAATCTTTTCTGCTCCCTCAAAATCAATCCTCTTGTCGAGTAGAGCACTTTCTGAAATAAAGAGACTGATACCGATGGCAGCTACAATTTCATCACTCCCCACGATGCCCCTACTTGTCAGAAAATTATCTACCGGAGCACATGTCTTGTAGAAATAATGGTATGCAGCCTTTCCGTCTCTGGTGTGCTGGTCGTATGCCGCCGAAGGCAATCCCTTGATGTAAAATGTTACCGGCAATGCTGTTTCGATAACTCTCGTATAGGGTGATTGCTTCATCATGAGCCAAACAAAGGCGTAAGTCAGATTCATGGCGCATCGACACGCAACCATTCCCCTCAAACAGATATATTTGACGATCCCCGGTACTTTCAGCCGTTCAATGGTGTTTTCAAATAAATCACGGTCGCCGGTTCGTAGTGGCAATCTGCCATTTTTCAGTTTGTCTGTTCCCCACAACATCCATGCCGCAGCAATTCGGAAGTTACAGGGGTGCTGATCTGACAACACAATATCTGATAGCTCTTGATGGGTGGCAGATTTCAGAACAGTTAAGGTTTCAGGAGACAAGGAACGGTTATCAAGAATTTGATACATATCGGCAACCGTTCTATCCTTCGTTGATTCCGCCAGCAATTTGACAACGTAGTGGATTACCAATTTATCCCCACCAAGCCTTTGCCGGAGCACTTTACTTCTTGCGGCGGCAAGGGTGAGCGCAACTCCCATTGGATTACCAACGCCGCCATCTTCTAAGCAAATAATCACAAGGCGGTTCCAGAAGGCGATCGGATCAACGCTGTGATATGTTAAGGCATACTTGACAGCATCATCAATGTGACCACGACGGATGCTTTTCTGCAAGCCGGAGCTGTACTTGTATTTTACGCTTTGGCTTGTCTCAGGAACCGCTTGCACATCCAGTAACTCGAATTCTGATAACTCATCTTGTAGAAAATCCTCCAACAAAGCTTCCACTGCATCATAGGGAATGTTCTCGCTCATCAAGTCCGCAGGGCAGTAATTTGCCGAAGGAGACTTTGACATATCTTCAAACAAGAATTGTTGCACGATGTAACCTCCATAAATCTGTTTCGGTATGGAACAGGGATTCAGGACTAAATGTCGCCGCTGTGATTTATTTTTTAACCCCTGCGTGAAAAGCTATGTTTCCTGAACCGGATTTGATTCGATTCTAGGTTTCCGAACATCTTTGAGACATTCGATATTTCGAGTGAATGATTCAAACGGCCACTCTGCATGGCTATATGGCTTGTTTCTGTTTCATGCTCCCAATTCTTCCTAAACTATCAGTGTCTTTGAGCATTCTTATTCTGAGACATTTTGGATCAATACGTCATTTTCATAGACACTTTGGACAATTCGAGTGGTCGATTCAAATTGCCCATTGACCTACTTGTATCGCCGGATTTAGTGAAAACTAACCATTTTGTGTTCTCTCAGTTCATATTGAGGAGACAGCTCAATACAAAATATTGTGAATTTTTTGGGTATTTTGTCTATTGACGACATTTGCCCGGCTCTACATTCATATCTCTTTCATATAGGCATCCTGAACGTCCTGTTCCTGAATCCCCAAATACGATAGAGTCTGACGTTGCGTGCTGTGGTTGAACATGACCATCAAAGTCGGTACATCTGTATTGAACTGAACCCTATGTTGGTAACCTGCTGTCCTACGAAGGGTATGTGATCCTGCGTTAATTTTTAGGCGAATATCCTTACACCACGACTTGACCATTGCATTGAGTGTAGGAGTCGATAGCTTACCCCGACTTTTGCGACTCTGGAACAGGTAGTCAGTATCTTTGGCCTCTTCCCCCAAATGCTTCAGGAGCTTTTGAACTACATCAAATACTGCATTGTTGATGCAGATGTCTTTTGACTTGCCGGTCTTCTGCTCCCTGACACACAGGCTGTCACCAACTTTCAGGTGCCTAACCTGTCCAACTTTCAATTTGAGCAGGTCGATACTTCTTAATGCAGTATTGCAGCCTATGACGAATATGGCTAAATCACGGGGCTTATCTGCCAAGAGCTTTTTGATGTTCCTTATGTCTTTCAGTTCTCGGATTGGCTCAGTCTTGATGATGGAACCTTTTTTCGGGTGATTAGGATTTGGCATGGCGTTCTCCTTGAATGCTAACTTCAGTGCAATTAACGTCAATAGTTAGGATTCATATTTATACGATCTTATATGAAGATGGGATTGTCAATAAAAATTACTAATAAAAAATAAATAGTGCTGTGACTTGCTGTTGCACTAATGCAGTCAGCAAAGCAGTAAGACACGGTATCTTCTTGCTTTATCGTCGGACAAAAATCTGCCTTACTCTCCGACAAGTCGCATCCGCTCTGGGGTGGTGGGACGCTATTGACCAAATCACTGAGATGGTCAATTACTTCACGGATGTCATAAAGAATTCTGTGATTTTCTTTACTTACTTCATTGGAAGATTTAGGCAACTCTTCGTAATGCGCTTCAGCGGCAAACAAATAATCGAACGCCGTATCAGTTGACTCCGTTGCGTCTTTAATGAACAGGCATTCGACCAGCTTATCAATTAATTTGAGCAGAACATTATTAGTCATAAAATTATCGTTTACTTTCCTTAGGTTCTTTCTCGCAGCAGCTAACTCGGCACACATTTTTTCTGAACTCAGTTGAACCTCGGTTTCTATTTTTTTTGAGCCTATCTGCATAGTCTTAATATTTGGTTTCATAATGTAACCTCCTTGTGTTTGGGTATGACATCTTCTTGCTTGCACCCGAATCTGCATTGCCAAGAACCACGGTAATATTTCCCCCCTGACATAGGACGAATACAAGCATTGTGATATTCGCCGCAGACTTTGCACTCCATCCTGCCTGTGTAGGGGTTTACCAGTTTCATTGTTCCTCTCATGCTTGACATATCAGTTACCCCCTTTCATTGTTTGGTGGGTGTGCTGATACTTGAGGAATTGGTCAAGCCACTCGTCAAGATCTTCTTTGAGATACCTGATGGCTCGATTACCTACTTTTATAAACGGTGGTGGGGGGATTTTGTTTTCGAGTTCGCCCGTCATTCTCCCTTGTCGCAAGAATGAGCGAGAAAATCCGAGGTAATCGGATGCCTCTTCTTCTTTGAAGCCTCTTTTTTGTTGCGGGGTTTTGTACATTGCTGACCTCCTGAGTTTTAGTAGTCTTTAGTAGACTCAGGAGGATAATGAATGAAAATTTTTAATTTGTGGATTAGCTGATAAAGGGATGATTTAATGCGGTGCCTTTTAAACGGGGTGTTTAAATGCGGTTAATTCCCTGCAATCTTATTATATATAGTGTAATACTTTTCAATAGTCTCATCGGTATGTCCATATTTTTTGGCTACTATCGCAAAGGCTTTCTTACTTGTAAAACCATACTGCTGCAACTGCGTGATCTCGTCACCATATCGAAGAGCAAGATAGAATTTACCTTTGGAGGCTCTTCCCCGACTCCTTTTCATTTTTAAAGCGGTAGCAAAATCAATTTTATCGCCGGAGTGATATTGTAATAATATTTCACTAAAAGCCTCTATAACGAATTTCATGGCTTTGGGGTCTGGGTTGCCACCAGAACCAGCTGTATTTACAAAGTGCGACAAGACAACATAACCTTCAGAAGTGTTGCCGTGAGCAATCTGTTCAAGAGCAGTATCAAGCTGTTCATCCCATACTAAAAATGGTAATATATTCGTTTCCATAGTCCCCTCAAAGTCCTTTACTGCCGAGTTTGTTGATAGCCTCTGCCTTGTGTTCCGGTGATAAGTGAGCGTAGCGCAGTGTCATTCTTATGTCAGAGTGGCCCATCAAATCCCTGACAGTGTTCAAGTCAACACTGCTCATGGCAAGTTGGCTAGCGAAGTCGTGACGTAGATCATGCCATCTGAAAGATTCAATCTTTGCAGCAAGCAAGAGCTTTTTCCATGACTTTTTAATGTCATAGAATTGCTCTCCCTCTGAGTTAGGGAAAATTAGACCTTTAGTCGTGGTTTGATCTTGCCACGCTTTAAGAACAGCAACTATTTCGGGATGCAGCGGGACGTGCCTCGTTTTTTTGTTTTTTGCGTTTGATCCCTTTACGACTAATACACGACCATCGAGGTTTATGTCTTCCCATTTCAGTTTATACAACTCGCCTCTTCTTATCCCTGAGAACAGACTGACCAACACCATCGGTCTGAGATAATCAACAAAATACTTGTCGAACTCCGGCATCAATTCTTTTTTACGTTCTGCCCTCCACTTGTTTCCGCTTGCCCTTCCTATTCTCTTGTTCTCTTCCCTGTCTTTCAGTGCATCCAATAATCTCTTTGATTCTTCAATTGATAAATATCGTGGCGGTGGCAGTTCTTCTATTTTAAGTGGTTCAAGATCAACAAGAGGGTGATGTTTTATATGTCCCCATTTTTTAGCTCTGGCAAGCATGGCTTTAAGATCAGAAACTTCACGGTTGACAGTAACCGGCTTCTTACCTTTAGCCTGTTGCTCCGTTCGCCACTTCTCTAAATCCCACAACGTCAGCTCTTCCATTTGGGTGTCAAGCAAGTGAACAAAATTCCTTTTAATCCGTTTAATGGTTATTTCCCCTGAGGTCAGGTTGGCTTTTGCCCAATCTTCATATTCAGCGTCAATATACCCTTCTATTGTTTTAGTGAGGTTATCCTTAGCCACCTTTTTGCTTTTCTTCTTTTCAGCTTGAACGTCTATACCCTTGGTTTTATCAGCAGATTTATTCTTGGCAACATCACGGGCTTGGTCTGCGGTGATGTCGCCGTGCCTTCCAATATAAAAACTCTTGTTTTTCCCTGCCTCATTGCGGTATTCATAGTAGTAGCTCACCCTGCCGGACGGCAGAACACGTACGACAAAGCCTTTGATGTCGGTATCGTATATGCGATACGGCTTGTCTTCTAATTCCGGTTTTTTGAACAGCTTGCTGGCTATATAGATTTTCTTCTTGATGTCAGACACATTGAACTCCATGCGGCAAATATGCGGCAGAGATAATGCGCAAATTGCGTTTGACGAATGAACGAGTATGTACAAAGTAAAAATACAGTAGCTTGTAATACCTTGGTAATCAAGTGAATTTGTTGTGTATATTTGTTTATAGTATGATATGGGGATGTAGCTCAGTTGGGAGAGCGGTACGTTCGCAAGGCAGGGGTCGAGGGTTCGAATCCCTTCATCTCCACCAAATCAGGGTGTTACGTTAATTCGTGGCACCCTGTTTGCTTAGGTACTGTATGACGTGGAATTATTTTTCCATATAGATTATTATGCATATATATGGTATATCCTTTAACAATGTACTGTAAGTGACGGGGGTAAGATATGCGTGATCAGAGGAAGCATTACAGGGTTAGTTGTAATTCACAGTGTGACCTGGTAAATCGCGACGGTAGTGCATATCCTGCGTTGCTAAACGATATATCTGCTGGTGGAGCATTGGTCACGGTTGATTGCAAGACCCGCTTGCATGCAGGTGATATGATTGCTTTAAAGTTAAAGGATGAAGCTGTTTTTTATCCTGTAAAGCACATCAGCAGAGTTGTCAGGATCGATTCCAAAAACAATTACGGGTTGAGATTTCTTGTGAATGGATCGCTTTTTAAGGATATGTAGCGTAGCAAATCCTTAAAAGCAAAATCTGATTTCAGCGTATATGGTAGTATGGATTCCTTCGCTTGTGGTAAGGATTTCCCGTAGAGAAATAATCCTGATTTATACTCCGTTGCTACGTTATTGAATCTGCCTGTCTGTTGCAACATCAAAATTTATCAAACCTCCTTCATCCAACTAAAGTAATCAAGCTGAAATACCCGGACTGGGTGAAACTAAATCAGGCATACTTACTTCCGCATCAAAAAAAGGAGAATTTTTATTATGAAATACACTACTGGTGGTCTGTTGTTTGCTTTGGTAATGGTTAATATGTCCCTGGCTCAAGCTGCGGTAAATGTTGATGTCAGCACTCCAAACGCGAGAGTTCAGGTGGGCACCCCGCCACCGCAACAAACAACTACCGTGATTGAGCGGGAGAGGGTAATTGTAAGAGAGAAAGAGGTCGTAAAAGGGAAAAAAGATCACGGCAAGCATAAGGGGCATGACAAGAAACACAAAAAACATGATAAGCATGACGATTGATATGCCGGATAAGTCGGGTCGTGGCGTGGCAGAAATAATTGTTCTTGACAATGTCGCTGGCTTATATTATCTATAGTCTTAATAGACCATGATATCTAAAAAGACTAAATACGCGCTTAAGGCGCTTGGTTATCTCGCAGAACATTCGACGGGGGATCCGATTCTCATTTCCGAGCTTGCGAAGGAGGAGAATATCCCCCGGAAGTTTCTCGAAGCGATCCTTGTTGCACTCAGGAAGGGCGGGGTGCTGAAGAGCAAAATCGGTAAGGGTGGCGGTTACATGTTGGCACTCCCTGCCTCTGCCATCACCATAGGCAAGGTGGTTGGAATCCTTGAAGGCGGCTTTGCTCTGGTTGAGTGCCTCAACGATAATGTCAAGGTTGTGTGCGAAGAGTGTGGCGACCCGGCCTGTTGCGGCATTCGCCTGGTGATGAGCGATGTCAAGAAGTCGATAGATTCGGTACTTGAATCCACAACTCTTGCTGATATGGTTGAGAGAAGTGAATCAGCGCGTCGGAAGAAATCCAAAATCGTGGATTTCAGTATTTAAATTTTTTTGTCATTAATATCTATCTATTCTATAGAGATAGATAAATCGAGAGGAGAAGCGTCATGAGCAAGATTTATGCAGACAACTCGCAGTCAATCGGTAACACCCCACTGGTGAAATTAAACCATGTCGTTGGCAACTCAAAGGCGACCATTCTGGCAAAAGTCGAGGGACGTAACCCGGCTTATTCGGTTAAATGCCGCATCGGCGCCAACATGATTTGGGATGCCGAGAAGCGTGGCGTTTTGAAGCCGGGCGTTGAAATCATTGAGCCGACATCCGGCAACACCGGTATTGCCCTGGCGTATGTTGCCGCAGCTCGCGGTTACAAACTGACTCTGACCATGCCGGAAACAATGAGTATTGAGCGCCGCCGCGTATTGGCCGCTTTGGGCGCCAATCTGATATTGACTCCCGGTGCCGAAGGAATGAAGGGTGCCATCACCCGAGCCGAGGATATGGCCGCAGCGGAACCGGAGAAATACTTCCTGCCGCAGCAGTTCAAAAACCCGGCTAATCCGGAAATTCACGAAAAAACCACCGGCCCCGAGATCTGGAATGATACCGACGGCGCGGTTGACGTAATAGTTGCCGGGGTCGGTACCGGAGGTACCATTACCGGGATCTCGCGCTACATCAAAAACACTAAAGGCAAAAAAATCATTTCGGTAGCGGTTGAGCCGAAAGAAAGCCCGGTCATCACCCAGACACTGGCCGGACAGCCGCTTCAGCCGGCTCCGCATAAAATCCAGGGAATCGGCGCCGGCTTTATCCCGGACACGCTTGATCTCTCTCTTGTTGACCGCGTTGAGCTGGTGGAAAGCGCCGAAGCGATTGAATTTGCCAAGCGATTGGCACGAGAAGAAGGTCTTCTGGTCGGAATTTCGTGCGGGGCAGCGGTCGCCGCAGCGGTGCGTCTCGGTCAGTTGGAAGAATTTGCCGGCAAGACCATAGTGGTTATTCTGCCGGACGGAGCAGAGCGCTATCTTTCAACAGCTCTGTTTGAGGGGATCTAGCTTATGTCAGCAGCCGCTTCCGACTATCGCCTCGATGGCATTTACAAGCAGCGACAGGATGACTTCTTCATGCAGCGGGTCAAGCTTCCGGCGGGAGTGATTTCAGCCGGTCAGGCCCGCGTAATTGCATCAGTTTCAACGCGGTTCGGACAGGGTTCGATCCATCTGACGTCTCGGGGCAGTATCGAGATTCACTGGCTGAAAGAAGATGATCTGCCGCAGATCAAACGGGAACTTGCCAAGGCCGGTCTGACGTCTCGCGGTGCTTGTGGCGGCGCGGTTCGAGGAATTACCTGCGGCAGCCAGAGTGCCCAGGGATTTCCGGCGTTGGAGTCGCTTGCCCGGCGGCTGCACCGGCACTTTACCGGCAACCCGCGTTTTGAACGCCTGCCGAAAAAATTCAAGATCGGCATTGAGGCTGATGTCGTCGGTGGAAAACACCTGATCCAGGATGTCGGGCTGGTTCTGGCAGCATTTGAAGATGGGCAGGCATTCTATGATGTCTGGATTGCCGGAGGGTTGGGGCGAGAGCCTCGCCCTGGATTTCTGCTAATTGAGCGTGTTGCCGAAAAGAGGATAATTCCAGTCATTGAGGCGGTTGTGGCGGTGTATGCCACCCATGCACCACCACCGAAGCGCCTTAAATTTCTGGCAGCGGAGTTTGGCGAAACAAAGCTGCGCCTACTGATAGAAGCAGAGACTGCATTTAGCGAAGATATATCGGCGGCCAGTGGGTTGCCTGAAAATATTGTGACTGAAGCAAACGGGCGGCAACGCCTGGAGTTGCCGGTATTCGCCGGAAAACTTACCGCTGCCCAACTGGAACTGATTGCCGAAACGGCGGAACGGGTTGCCGATGGCGTAATTATGATAACGGTTAACCAGGATATTGCGCTGTTACTGTCAGCAGGTGTAGATGCGACTGTAGAACTTCTCTTGTTACAGCAAACGACCGGTGTTGCTTTGGCTGAACCTGCCCCGGTGCTGCGAGTCTGTCCTGGAAGCCATGAGTGCCGGATGGGGTTGGCGGCAACACGAGACCTGGCCGGTGAAATTCTTGACCACTTCAGTCAGAAGGGTCGTGCCTTGAGCTGGGCCGTATCGGGATGTAACAATTCCTGCACTCAGCCGCAGTTGGCTGATGTGGGAATTGTTGCAACCCGCCTGAGTGCCGAATCCGACGGACAGAAAACTACGCGATTTGATGTTTATCGAAGAAACGGTGCAGGGCTGGGTGAAAAGGTGAATGAAGGCCTGACAAGGCAGGAGCTTGTTGACGTGGTGCACGAGATCGGATAGGGACGTGAACGGGTCATAGGCAGTTGGCTTGATAGCGAATGCCTGAAATCTGTTAAGATTCAGGCATTAACTATAAAAACTATAGACATATAGAAATATTATGTTGACATCTTTGTTCCGGGTGCGTTACATTTAAATCGGCATAGAGCGTAGCCGATTTTTTTTGCAACAAATATCTATAAAAACCATAGATTTAATAATTATTTTTAAGTTTCAGTGTCTTGAAAAGGAAAAGATTATGAGTACATATATTCCTGCTGCTTCTCCGGACGCCACTCCTCAGGAAATACTGCGTGCCGGTATTGATGCTGCTGCCGGCCCGGTCTCGCTGGCCTGCTCATTTTCGCTGGAGGATGTGGCTATCATCGATATAGCACATCAGGCCGGCATCAAGCTGGGGGTGTTTGCTCTTGATACCGGGCGGTTGAATGAAGAAACCTACGAAGTAGCCGATGCCCTGGTTGAGCGCTACCGGCTGAAGATCGACTGGTATTTTCCCCGCCATGAGGCGGTGGAGCAACTGGAGCGGACGGAGGGGCTGTTCTCGTTCCGTGAGTCGCTGGATAAACGGCATGCCTGCTGCACAATCCGCAAAGTTGAGCCGTTGTCGCGGGCACTGAAGGGGCTGAGCGGCTGGGTGACCGGCATGCGCCGTGAGCAGAGCGTCTCCCGCTGTGACCTGACAGCAATCGAGCGCGACGAGCTGAACGGCGGCATCCTCAAGATCAATCCGCTCATTGACTGGAGCGAGGACCAGCTGATCAGCTACACCGAGGAGCAGAAGCTGCCGAAGAACCGCCTGTACAATCAGGGTTACCGTTCCATTGGCTGTGCCCCCTGTACGCGGGCGGTAGAACAGGGTGAGGATGTCCGAGCAGGACGGTGGTGGTGGGAGAATGCGGAACATAAAGAGTGCGGACTGCATAGACGTTAAACCAAATGAAACAGAGCACAAAAAAACAAAGGCATTTTAACAGGGATAAAGGGGATGAACAGGATGAAACCTTAAAACACGAAGAGGCTTCAATGTTTTTTGTTTTAAATTCTAAAGGACTTGATTTCGATCTTATCCCCTGTATCCCCTTCATCCCTGTTAAATATAGAATTTTTTATACAATGAGGTAACTGTATGAGCTTAAACCTGACCCACTTACAGCAACTTGAAGCCGAGAGCATCAACATTATCCGAGAGGTAGTCGCCGAATTTGGTAACCCGGTAATGCTCTATTCCATCGGCAAAGATTCAGCGGTCATGCTGCACCTCGCCCGCAAGGCCTTTTACCCGGCGCCGCCGCCATTCCCGCTGATGCATGTGGACACCACCTGGAAGTTCCGCGAGATGATCCAGTTCCGCGACCGGATGGCTGCTGAATGCGGCCTTGACCTGATCGTGCATGTGAACGAGGAAGGGGTGCGTCAGAAAATATCCCCATTTACCCACGGCTCATCACTTTATACCGATATCATGAAAACTGAAGGGCTGAAACAGGCGCTTGACCGCTACAAGTTCGACGCCGCCTTTGGTGGCGCCCGGCGGGATGAGGAAAAATCCCGGGCCAAGGAGCGGATATTTTCGTTCCGCAGCGCCAACCACCGCTGGGATCCAAAGCTCCAGCGTCCGGAACTCTGGAATCTCTACAACACCCGTATCAAACCGGGAGAAAGTATCCGCGTATTTCCCATTTCCAACTGGACTGAACTGGATGTCTGGCAATACATCCACCTGGAGAACATCCCGATTGTGCCGCTCTACTACGCGGCAGTCCGGCCGGTAGTGGAAAGGGACGGCATGCTGATCATGGTGGATGATGACCGGATGGAGCTTAAACCGGGGGAAACGGTGCAGTACAAATCGGTCCGTTTCCGCACTCTGGGGTGCTACCCGCTTACCGCCGCCGTCGAATCGACCGCCACTACACTGCCTGAGATCATCCAGGAAATGCTGCTGACCCGCACCTCTGAGCGCCAGGGGCGCATGATCGACCATGACTCGGCAGGGTCCATGGAAAAGAAGAAGCAGGAGGGATACTTCTAATGGCACATCAATCAGATTTGATCGAACAGGATATCCTCGCCTATCTCAAAAGCCAGGAAGAAAAATCGCTGCTACGCTTTATCACCTGCGGCAGTGTCGATGACGGAAAAAGCACCCTGATCGGTCGGCTGCTGTGGGATTCGAAGATGGTGTTCGAAGATCAGTTGGCGTCGCTGGAAGCGGACAGCAAAAAGGTAGGCACTCAGGGGGGCGCCATCGACTATGCCCTGCTGCTGGACGGTCTACAGGCTGAGCGGGAGCAGGGGATCACCATCGATGTTGCATACCGCTATTTCTCAACCGACCGGCGCAAGTTCATCGTTGCCGATACTCCCGGCCATGAGCAGTATACCCGCAACATGGTAACCGGCGCTTCCACCGCCCAGGTGGCGGTCATCCTGGTTGATGCCCGTAAAGGTCTTTTGACTCAGACCCGGCGCCACAGCTATCTGGTCTCACTGGTCGGTATTCAACATATCGTGTTGGCGGTCAACAAGATGGACCTGATTGACTTTGACCAACAGCAGTTCGAGGCGATCCGGCGCGACTACGAGCAGTTTGCCGCATCGCTCGGTTTTGGCGACATCACGGCCATTCCGCTTTCAGCTCTCGGCGGCGACAATATGATCGAACCGAGCGCCAACACCCCCTGGTACACGGGTCCCACGTTGATGAATTATCTGGAAACCGTGCAGATCGAGGGAGAAAACCGGGAGAAGCCATTCCGCATGCCGGTGCAGTGGGTCAACCGACCGCATCTTGATTTCCGTGGTTTCTGCGGCACCATAGCTTCAGGCGTTATCCATCCGGGTGATGAATTGCTGGTCGCCTCGTCAGGCCGTACCAGCCGGGTTGCAAGGATTGTCACGATGAACGGTGATCTGCCGGAGGCGGTTGCCGGGCAGTCGGTTACGCTGACCCTGGAGGATGAGATCGATATCAGCCGTGGTGACATGCTCTCCATACCAGACACGCCACCAATTCACGCCCGTCATCCGGAAGCGCACCTGGTCTGGATGCACGATGAACCGCTGCAGCCGGGACAGATCTACCTGGTCAAAACAGCTTCGGCGGTCACCCCCGGTCGGGTCACAACGGTACAATATGCGGTGGACGTCAACACTCTGGAACAGAAGAAGACGACGACACTGGGACTGAACGAAATCGGCGTCGTCCGTCTGGAACTTGATCGTCCGATATCATTCGACCCGTACCGGCTGAACCGGCATACCGGCAGCTTTATCCTGATTGACCGCTTCACTAATGCCACAGTCGCTGCCGGCATGATAATCTCGGCTGCGCCTCTGGAGCCGCAGAATGCACCGCTCGTCGGATTCAACGCGAACTCGTTTGATGTTGACGGTGAACCCTCACGGCGAATCAACCTGAGCGATGCTTCTTTTAATGGCACCGTAAGTGTTGTTGATCTGGCCGGAGAAGCGGGAACGATTGGCCTGGATGTATCGGCCGGTTTCCTCGATTATCTCGGCAAGGGCAACCGGGTTCTGTTCCGTCTGCGGAATGTGGGACAATTGTCCGCTGTGGCTGTCATGGCGTACGAACACACCCTGTCATTTGAATTTGACCGTACTGCGGAAGGGGTGAGCATTCTGGTATTCAAACGGGATACACGATTCGGAAGCAGGGTGCCGGATGATGATGGGACCGGGATATGATTTAATTTTGTGGTGACCGGAATAATCAAGGCCGTAGAAACATCGCATGGATGCTTCTACGGCCTTGATTTGTTTAAGGCATAAATCGAGTGTTCTCAAACCAAAGTCAATCCAGCGTTTTCCGGTACCGCTTCACCCCGACCGTTAACACAACCAGCGCAAACAGAACTATCTGCCACAGTTGCAGAGCCACCTCTTGAAAACCGTTGCCTTTCAGCAGTATCCCCCGGACGATTCGCAAAAAATGAGTGAGCGGCAGGACTTCGCCGATGACCTGCGCCCAGCCGGGCATGCCGCGAAACGGGAACATAAACCCGGACAGCAGCAGTGACGGAAGGAAGAAGAAAAAGGTCATCTGCACCGCCTGGAGCTGGTTCTTGGCCAGAGTTGAAAAGGTGATGCCCATTGCCAGATTGGCGGCGATGAAGACCGAAGCGGCCAGTAACAGCAGCGGGATGCTGCCGGCCATCGGCACGTGGAAGAGAAAGCGTGCGGCGGTCAGAATCAGCCCGACCTGGATGTAGCCGACGAAAATATAGGGGACGATCTTGCCGAGCAGCACTTCCAGCGGTCTGGTCGGCATCGACAGGAGATTTTCCATCGTGCCCCGTTCCCGTTCACGGGTGATGGCCAGACCGGTAATCATGACCATCGTCATCGTCAGGACGACTCCCATAAGTCCCGGCACGATGTTGTACTGGGAGATTCCTTCCGGGTTGTAGCGGGCGTGGACGCGCAGGTCGATTGGATCGGCGGTGGCGGCCAGATACGCCAGTGGACCGGTGAGGTCATGGCGCAGTCCGCCATTCAGCACGGTGCGCAGGGAAGCGATGGCGTTGCCGGTGGCTGATGGATCCGTGGCATCGGCTTCAACCAGAATGGCCGGTTTTTCGCCTCGCAGCAGATCCCGGCTGAAGTTCTCCGGGACTGTGACGACAAACTGGACCTCCCCTCGCGCGAGGGCGCCTTCCGCTTCTGCTTCCGTATGTATTTCGCGGACAAAGGTAAAATATTCGCTGTTTTTGAGGGCGGAGAGCAGGGTACGCCCGAACTGGCTGCTGTCGGCCAGCAGTACCGCCGTCGGCAGGCGTTTCGGATCGCCGTTGATCGCATAACCGAACAGCATCAGCTGTACCACCGGAATGCCGATAATCATGCCGAAGGTCAGGCGGTCGCGCCGCATCTGGACAAATTCCTTGATTACGATTGCCCAGAAGCGTGCAAACGATAATGGAGTACGCTTCTTCATAGGGAAAAATTATCCTTGGATCTGCCCATCAGATGAATAAAGACATCCTCAAGCCCGGGGTTGATCTGCTGCCAGATGCATGGCTCCGCGCGGAAGGGGGCAATCGCCTGTTCCAGGGAATCTGCATCAGTGCCGCTTACATGGAGCCGGGTACCGAATGCCACCGCCTGCTGCACCCCTGGCGTGCTGCGCAGTCGGCTGGCAATCTCCTGCAGATCCGGGCCGTTAACCAGCCAGGTGGTCAACCCCGCACCGGCAATCACTTCGGCTGCCGTGCCGTTGGTCAGAAGATTGCCATAGGAAAGGTAGGCAAGGCGGTCGCAACGCTCAGCCTCGTCCATGTAGTGCGTGGTGATCAAAAACGTCAGGCCCTGACCAGCTAGATCGTGAATCTGTTCCCAAAAGTCACGGCGCGCTTTTGGGTCAACCCCGGCGGTCGGTTCATCGAGCAGCAGCAGTTTTGGCTGGTGTATCAGGCAGGCCGCGAGGGCGAGGCGCTGTTTCCAGCCCCCGGAAAGTTCGCCGGCCAGCTGTTTTTGCCGCCCGGCCAGGCCGAGCCGTTCTATGCTTTCCCGCACCGCGTCACGGCGGTTCGGGATGCCGTACATGCGTGCCACGAAATCAAGATTTTCGGCAATGCTTAAATCTTCATAAAAGCTGAAACGCTGGGTCATATAACCGACCTGGCGCTTGATCGCTTCACTTTCGTTGATGACATCGAAGCCGAGGCAGGTTCCTTCGCCCGCGTCTGCTGCCAGCAGACCGCAGAGCATACGGATAAAGGTGGTTTTGCCGCTGCCGTTCGGGCCGAGAAAGCCATACACCTCACCCCGGCGCACCTGTAGATCGATGCCGTTGACGACGGTATGCTCCCCGAAGCGCTTCGTCATGCCGCGCACATCAATGGCGAAGCTATCCGTCATGATCCTGAGCCGAACCGTACATCAACCGGTTGCCCCGGATGCAGCCGGGCCGCCGTTGCCGGATCGAAGGCCAGTTCGATCATGTAGACCAGTTTCTGACGATTCTCCCGACTATAGATGACCGGCGGGGTGTACTCGGCCTGGGGCGAAATGAAGCTCACGGTTGCGGACAGCGGGGCAGGCGCGCCATCAACCGTCACCTGTACTTTGCTCCCCTGATGGATTGATGCCAAAAGCGGCTGCGGCACAAAAGTACGGACTTTGATGTTCTGCGGCGGCAGCAGGATTACAACCGGCTTCCCGGCAGTGACCCATTCGCCGCTACGGAACAGCGTATCAAACACCAATCCTGCCGCTGGTGCAGTCTGTCGCTTCTGGCCAAGATCCCATTCGCTCCTGGTCAATGCCGCTTCCAGAGCCTGCATGCTGGCCTCGGTCGCCGCTATCTGGTCATTGCGTGCGCCGAGCTTTGCCGTGCCTAGCTCGGCTTCAAGCTGGGCCACGCGCTGCCGATCCTGGTCGCGCAGGGAGCGCAGCCGGTCAACCTCCTGCAACGGCACCACTTTAGCCGTTAACAGGCGTTCCTGGCGGGCAAGCTCTTTTTCCGAGAATTGCAATGCGGTTCGTGCCAGATTCAGCTGTGCGGTGGTGGCTTCAATTTCCGTCGGCCTTTTCCCTTTTTTGGCATCTGCCACCTGGGCCCGAATCTGGGCAAGGCGGAGCTTTGTTTCGTCACGAGCCGTTTTTTCCTGAACGTTTTCCAGTGCGAACAGCGGCTCGCCCGCTTTTACGCTGGCACCGCGCTGCACGAAAAGCGTCTCCAGCCTGCCAGCCTGGGGAGCGGCAATATAAACAAACTCCCCTTCGATGTAGCCCTGCACGGTGTCCGCCGCCGGAGTGCGATTACAGGCGGCCAAACCGGAGATAAGTACTACGGAAGTAGCGATATACTTGAATAGACTGCATTTCATAGGTCCCGTTCCGTTCATCGTAAGGTTGATCCTTTATTTGATCTCGTCCACATTGTCCTGAATTTCCCTGTCCGTGGCCAACTCGGTCTTGCCCTTTATTTCTTCCCACGTGCCGTATGGCTCTTTGTCTTTGGCGGAATCTATCGTTTCCCTGATTCTTGATACCGGCTCGATAATGGCGAAATCGAGATTTTTACTTGCTGCCGTTACCAGGCCGAGCAGTTTCGGCTCTGCATTGCCGGGAGCTATTTGATTCATGACGGGACTGCCGCTGTTGCCGCCAAAAATTCGTGCGTCAATAAGGCAGCATCGTTCATCAACATACTTGCCGCTACTCAGCTTGATGAACTTTTTCCCCGCCTTCAGCGAAACGATGCCGAAACGCACCAGGGGATTTTGCTCATTCAGCTCGAAGCCGACATTGGCCGGAAAACCGAACACGAGAATAGGCGCAGGCGGTTCGGCATCCTCCGGAGGGAGTTGGTTTTTGTTCAGGCTGGCAGATTCATCAGGTTCATACCGGAAATGCACAATTGACCAATCGCGCATCGCAAATATTTTCATCACGGCAACATCCACAAAACTTGTCGTGCTGTCCCCGGTGTTTTTATGAAATGTCCATTTGTCTCTGGGCAGTTTCAATATGACGACCTTCTTTTCGCCGGTTTTGCTGTTTTTACACTGAACCCGGGCGTGGAGGTTGTATGCTCTATCCACCACGTGGCGGGCAGTCACTATGAAGAGATTGCTGCCATTGACCACGAAGAATGCGGTGCCGTCCGGGACGTTTTTTCTTCTGGCAACGTTCGACCCCTCCTGGCTTACAGTTTCATAATGCTCAAGCCTGATCACGGTTCTATTGATTTGAGAATAGAGGGTCTCTTTCGCTTCATCAGAAAAAACAGGGGATGCTGATACGGATATCAGCAACGATATGATGATGCTCAAAAAAAGGTTCTTCATGACGGCTCCTCAACTATCATCGACGTGATGTCCTTACTCATCCTTGCGGCAATGCCTCATTCTAACAGTTTTATCCAATTGAGCAAGCGCAGCGATGGTCTGTTCCCTGTGTTTCCGCTCCACTTGCCGATGAGCACGTTTCATGCTACAACACCAGCATGCTCCAACTCATAAATCTATCCAAAGACTTCGCAGGAACCCCTCTCTTCACCACCATTTCCTGGCACCTGAAAAAGGGTGAGCGGGTGGCGCTGGTCGGCGAAAACGGCGCTGGAAAATCGACGCTGATGAAAATCGTCGCCGGTTTGACCGAACCGTCTTCCGGCGAGATCCAGTTTGCCCGTGGAGCCAAAGCTTCCTATCTGCCGCAGGACGGTATTGTCACGACCGGCCGGTCGCTGTTCCACGAAGCCCGTGCCGCCCTTGCCGAACTGCTGGCGATGGAGGAGGAACTGCACCGGATCGGACAGGATCTGGAAAAGCTCCCCCACGATTCCCCAGAGCATGATCAGTTCCTGGCGCGTTACGGCGAATTGCAGGAACAGTTTCGCCACGGCGGCGGCTACACGATGGAGGCTGAAATCGGTACGGTCTTGAAGGGACTTGGATTTGCCCAGTCCGATTGGCACCGCGACTGCGGCGAATTCTCCGGCGGCTGGCAGATGCGCATCGCCCTGGCCTGTCTGCTGTTGCAGAAACCGGATGTGTTGCTGCTGGACGAACCGACCAACCACCTGGACATCGAGGCCCGCAACTGGCTGGAGGAATATCTCTGCGCCTACCCCGGTTCGGTGATTCTGGTTTCCCATGACCGTTTCTTTATGGATAGCGTCTGCAGCCGCATTGCCGAAGTATGGAACCACACGATAACGGATTATCACTGCCGCTATTCGACCTACCTTGTCCAGCGCGAGGAACGCGTCACCGCTCTGCGCAATGCGAAGCGGATTCAGGATGATGAGATTGAGAAAACAGAGGATTTTATCCGCCGTTTCCGTTATCAGGCCAACAAGGCCTCACAGGTGCAGTCACGGATCAAGCAGCTTGAAAAAGTAGAGCGGATCGTGCTCCCACCCGAACGGAAAAGAATCCGTTTCCAGTTTCCGGAAGCTCCCAAGAGCGGAAAAAATGTCGTTGAACTAAAGGGATTGACGCGCTCGTTTGGCGACCATACCGTTCTGAACCGGATCGATCTGACGATTGAAAAAGGTGAACGCGTCGCCCTCGTCGGACATAACGGCGCCGGGAAATCGACCCTCATGGCGGTGCTGGCCGGGGGAGAATTTCAGGGGGGTGAGCGGATTATCGGGCACAATGTCAGTATGGATTATTTTGCTCAGGATCAGGCTAACGTTCTGGAACAGTCCCGCTCGGCCTACGACGAACTGTATGCCGATGCCCCGTACGATATGGTGCCGCGGCTGCGGGATATTCTCGGTGCGTTTCTCTTCTCGGGCGACGATATTCACAAAAAAGTCAGTGTCCTGTCCGGAGGAGAACGCAATCGTCTGGCGCTGGCCAAGATGCTTTTGCGTCCGTCCAACCTGCTGTTGATGGACGAACCGACCAACCATCTGGATTTGAACAGCAAGGAAGTATTGCTGGATGCCCTCAAGGGTTTTGACGGCACTGTCGTGTTCGTATCGCATGATCGTTATTTCGTTAATGCCCTGGCGACGCGGGTCGTTGAGGTTGACAGCGGCAGGGTCGAGAATTATTTTGGTGATTACGAATACTATCTGGGAAAGAAGGCCGGAATTCAGGCAGCGGTTACGCCGTTATCGGGAGCTGTTGTGCCGTCAGCCGTCAACGAAACATCTCTGTCCCCGTTACCACCGCAGAACAAGGAAGTGCGGCTGAAAGACCGTGAAGAGGAAAAACGCCGCAAGCGCGAGGATCAATCGCGCCAGAAGCGAATGGGAGAGATCGAGGCACTGATTGCAGCCGTAGAAAAGGAGCTTGCACAGTTGGAAGGGGAGATGAATGCCCCCGGTTTCTTCGACGATCCGGAGCGGGGGCTGCAGGGGGGCGAACGTCATGCAGTGCTGAATGCCCGCCTGGAAGAGTTGTATGGGGAGTGGGAAGAGCTATCGGGGTGAGTGACCAACTATGACAAGGCTTTTTGTTTTGATGTCCTGCATCCTTATAGTGCTCATTCCAGTGCTGGTTTACGGAGAGGGAAGCAGCGTTACGGAAAATAACCTGGAGAATGGTCTGGCTCCCGTCACTGCGCCTGCCTCTCAATCATCTCAATCTCCACGTCCAGCACCAATAAAAGCGCCAAACGAATTTAGCTGGGAGCTTGATCCGTATTACAGCAATGTGTCGCTCATAATACCGTTTACCGATGCGCCGATACCGCAGGTAACCGAAAAAAATGAATTTGAAATCTATCGCCACCTTTTCAAAAACGTCCTCTCTCCACGCTTCATGCTGTTGGAAGCAGCGGTCTTTCCAATGCCGCTCCTTGGAGTTGGCACTAAAAAATACACCCCTGTTTTTTACCGAAATTTTAATCTTGGCAGTGGCGATCTTAATTTATTGGAGGCTGTCACCGCCGGGTTTCAGGAACCGTACGCATTCACGGTTTTTTTTGGCGACCTGGTCAGCTTCGTCAGGCCGGGCGAGGGGAAAATCAGCTCAAACAAGGGGTACATGGGGTATCTCTTCAGTTATTCCAACCAGCATATCAAGCGTAACGTGCTGATCCCGGACAATAACCTTGAATCAGAGTGGAAACTGAAAGGTGACCGGGCTTTTAAAGATGATAAATTAAGCTGGAGTTTTCGCGTTGGTGCAAAAATTCATGACAACCCGGATATCTCCAACACCGCCTATCTTGGGTTCAGGCGCAGTAACCTTGATTTCGGTGCGGCTTTTTTAAGTTTTCTCGATAACAGTTCAGTTGATTTTCGCTGGGATTTTTCCATGAAGGACGGTACTCCGCTCCGTCAGGAATATACGGTAGGCAAAAAAATTCCGATCCCCAAATGGCACGTTGCCCTGAAGCTGGATGTCGGATTTATCTGGGAAAATCCGGCAATTTACAGCGGTCGGCTGCATGATAGCGGCTCTCAGAGAGTCATAGCGGTTATCCGGCCCAATATTGAATTTTAGTCATGTTTTGCTATAGCTCTTCAATAATTTGTGATAACGGTGAAACATGCCACGTAATCAAAAACCGCATGGGCCTAATCGGCGAGGAGGTGGCCACCGATGATTGATCTTACCCCCGTTCAGACGGACGCCGCTGAAAAAATCGAACTCTACCACGGCATCCGCGATGTGCTCCTGTCTGCCAGAAAACATGCGCGCCAGGCGATTAACGACACCATGGTTCAGGCCTACTGGCAGGTAGGGCGGTTAATTGTGGAAGATGAACAGGGTGGGGAAAAAAGGGCGGAATACGGCAAACGTGTTCTTCCGGAACTAGCGAAGCGCCTTTCAGCAGAGTTCGGCGAGGGATTCTCCGCATAGAGCCTTTGGAATTACCGGCAGTTTTACCTGGAATTCCCAATTCTCTCCACAGTGTGGAGAGAATTGCGCTGGTCTCATTTCAAGATGCTCATGCGTATCAAAAACCCGCAAGCCCGCCTCTGGTATGTCAACGAAGCCGCAAATCAGGGTTGGAGCGTACGGGCACTGGACCGCCAGATAAGTACGCTGTTTTATGAGCGCCTGCTGGCCAGCCAGGACAAGGAGGGTGTGCATGCCGAGGCTGATGCCCTAATTGCTCAACAGGCACCCACTGACCCGCGTGATTTTATCCGTGATCCATATGTCCTCGAATTCCTTGGCGTTCGCGCCGATTCCGGACTATACGAACAAAATCTCGAACAGGGGCTGCTCAATCAACTCCAGCAATTTCTGATGGAACTGGGAAAAGGTTTCGCCTTTGTCGCCCGCCAGAAACACCTGCGTGTTGAGGGAGAGGATTGTTTCGTCGATCTGGTCTTTTATAACTACTTGCTCAAGTGCTTTGTCCTGATTGACCTAAAAGTTGGCAAGCTCACTCATCAGGACGTGGGGCAGATGGATATGTACGTACGGGTGTTTGAAGAACAGCTGCGTGGCGAAGGCGATAACCCTACTCTGGGACTTATCCTCTGTTCCGAACGTAATGCCGCCGTTGCCAAATATTCACTGCTGGCTGACAAATCCCAGCTCTTTGCCAGCAAATACAGTTTGGTGCTTCCCAGCGAGGAAGAGTTACGTGCCGAATTAGAGAGAGATCGCGCTATGCTTGAGCAAAGCTGCGCGATAGAGGCGGACGCCTAAATATTTAGAGCCTTGGAGGTTCCGCATGACAACACGCATTGAAAAAGACTCCATGGGAGAAATGCCGGTACCGGCGGATGCCTATTACGGAGCGCAGACTGCACGGGCCGTGCAGAACTTTCCTATTTCCGGTTTGAAGCCGCACCGGGCCTTTGTCTGGAGCACGGTGGTTATCAAAAAGTGCGCTGCGAAGGCCAATATGGCAACCGGGCGACTTGCGTCCGAAATCGGCGATGTGATTGTGGCTGCCGCCGACGAAGTGCTGGCCGGAGCGCTGACCGACCAGTTTGTCGTCGATCCGTTTCAGGCCGGCGCCGGGACATCGCACAACATGAATGCCAATGAGGTGCTGGCCAACCGGGCGCTTGAGCTTCTTGGGCGTCAACGGGGAGATTTTTCCACACTCCACCCGAATGACCACGTAAATATGGCGCAGTCCACCAACGATGTTATCCCGACCGCTATCCGTCTCGCCTCGCTGGAGATGCTTGATCCGCTGTTGGAAACGCTTGAGGGGCTGGAGTTGGCCCTGGCTGTGAAGGCGAAAGAGTTTGATCATATCCTCAAATCGGGGCGCACCCACCTGCAGGATGCCGTACCGATCAGGATGGGACAGGAGTTCGGCGCCTACGCCGCTGCGATCCGCAAGAACCGCGAGGGACTGGAAGCATGTATTCCGGCTTTGCTGGAGCTTGGCATCGGTGGCACCGCTGTCGGTACCGGTCTGAATGCTGAACCGGCCTATATCACCGCTGTGATCGAAGAACTGTCCATTGCCACCGGATTTCCATTGATTGCCAGTGCCGACCTGTTCGAAGCGATGCAGAATATGGATCCGTTTCTGGCGCTCTCCTCGGCGCTGCGACGGACGGCAGTCAATCTGGGCCGGATCGCCAATGATCTCCGTTTGCTTGCTTCCGGTCCCCGCACCGGGTTTGACGAAATCCGTCTCCCCGCTATTCAGCCCGGTTCGTCGATCATGCCGGGCAAGATTAATCCCTCCATGGCCGAGATGACCAACATGGTCTGCTTTCAGGTGATTGGTTGTGATCAGGCGGTTATGCTGGCAGCCCAGGCGGGGCAGCTGGAGCTGAATGTCATGATGCCGCTGATCTCATGGAATCTGACATTTTCAATGGAATTGCTCAAGAATTGCGTGCAGAAATTCACCGAATCCTGTATAAACGGTATAGAAGTAAATGAAGTTCGCTGTCGTCATTATCTGGAAGATTCTCTTGGTCTGGTAACCGTGCTGGCGCCTTACATCGGCTATAACGCTTCGGCGGCCATCGCCAAGGAATCGGTCGCCAGCGGCAAAAGTATCCGCCAAATCGTGCTGGAGCAGGAGTTGATGGCGGCAGACGAACTTGACAAGATCATGCAGCCGGAACACCTGACCGAACCGGGGCTGCCGAAGTGATAAAAGTGTTTCGCTGAGCATCACCACATAAAAAGGAGAATGAGCAATGAAAGAAGAAGTACTGAAGGTTCTTGAGCAGGTACGTCCGGCTCTGCAGGCCGATGGCGGCGATGTGGAACTGGTCGAAGTTACGGAAGATGGTATCGTCAAGGTTCGCCTTAAAGGCGCCTGTGGCAGTTGCCCAATGTCCACCATGACTCTAAAAATGGGGATCGAGCGCGCCATGAAGGAACAAATTCCGGGAGTTGTGGAAGTCGTTCAGGTCTGACCGTATTCCGGATAATTAAATTCAAACGCTCCTTCAGGTAAACTGGCGGAGCGTTTGTTTTGGAGCATGAAGAATGACATCTGTCCGACCCGGCCGCTACCGGCATTACAAAGGTAATTTCTACAAAGTGGTTGACGTCGCGCGTCACAGTGAAACCGAAGAGGAGATGGTTGTCTACCGAAAGCTGTATGGTGACCATTCACTGTGGGTCAGGCCGCTTGACATTTTTGTTGAGAATGTCCCGGTTGACGGGCTTTTAGTGGCGCGCTTTGAGTGGATTGGGGAAAATTGAAAGTTGAACTTGCAAATTTCCCCGATTACGTCTCTATTTGATATCGACTCACCAGAATATAACAATTCAAGAGGTACCTGTGGCACTTATATCCCTTCGCACCATAACCCTGGCCTTCGGCGGACCTCCGATTTTTGACGGCATCAATCTGCAGATCGAGGCGGGTGACCGGCTCTGTCTGATGGGGCGCAACGGCAGCGGTAAATCGACGCTGCTGAAACTGATCGGCGGTGAGCTGACTCCTGAAAGCGGCGACATCCAGCGCCAGCAGGGACTTAAAGTGACTCAGCTTACCCAGGATGTACCGCAGGGGCTGGCCGGGAATGTTTTTGATGTGGTTGCTTCCGGCATGGGGACCACTGCTGCGCTGCTGGCAGAGTACCACCATGTCAGCCATGAACTGGCGCATGACAGCAGTGAAAAACTGCTGGCACGTTTGGAGTCGCTGCAAAAGGAGCTGGAGGAGAACGACGGCTGGAGCCTGCATCAAGAGGTGGAGCGGGTCTTGAACCGGCTTGATCTGGATGCCGAGGCGGAATTCACCGCGCTCTCGGGGGGGACCAAGCGGCGGGTGCTGCTGGCCCGCGCCCTGGTGTCAAATCCGGATATCCTGATTCTGGATGAGCCGACCAACCATCTTGATATCGATACGATACTCTGGCTGGAGGAGTTTCTCGCGAAAAATGTCAAAACGGTAGTGTTTGTCACCCATGACCGGGCTTTTGCCCGGCGGCTGGCCAACCGGGTGGCGGAGATTGATCGCGGTCGGATCTACGCCTTTTCCTGCGGATATGATGAATTTGTGGAGCGTCGTGAAGCGTTGCTGGAGGCTGAAATCACCCGGCAGGCGTTGTTCGATAAGAAGCTGGCGCAGGAAGAGGTCTGGGTCAGGCAGGGAATCAAGGCTCGCCGTACCCGCAACGAGGGGAGAGTCCGGGCGCTGAAGAAGCTGCGCGAAGAATCCCGCCAGCGGCGCGAACGGCAGGGAACAGCCAAGATCCAGCTACAGGTGGCGGATCGCTCAGGGGCGCTGGTGGCCGAGGCGGCAGGTGTGACATTTGCCTACGACGGCCGGGCAATTGTGAAAAACCTGTCTACCACTATTATGCGTGGCGACCGGCTCGGCATTATCGGCCCGAACGGTTCGGGTAAGACGACCCTGCTCCGTCTGCTGCTGGGAGAGCTGGAGCCACAGCAGGGGGAAATCAAGCTGGGAACCCGCCGCGAGGTGATCTATTTCGATCAGTTGCGTGAACAGCTGGATCTGGATAAAAGTGTGCAGGAAAATGTGGGGGAGGGGAACGATACGTTGATCATCAATGGCCAGTCGCGCCATATTATCGGCTATCTGCAGGACTTCCTTTTCTCACCGGAGCGGGCCCGCTCACCGGTCAGCATCCTTTCCGGTGGCGAGCGCAACCGACTGCTGCTGGCGAAACTTTTTACCCGACCGTCCAATATTCTGGTCATGGATGAGCCGACCAATGATCTTGATGCCGAGACGCTTGACCTTCTGGAGGATTTACTGATGGAGTATCCCGGCACACTGTTGCTGGTAAGCCACGACCGTGAATTCCTCAATAATGTTGTATCAAGTACGCTGGTGCTGTCAGGCGACGGTTCGGTGCGAGAGTTTGTCGGCGGGTACGACGATTGGCTCAGTCAATCTGCGGCGGAAGTCACCGCCACAACTCAATCAATAGCAAAAGCGTCTCCGGAAAAAGGCAAACCCCAGAAAGAGCGTGTCCGTAAGCTTTCGTTCAAGGAAGAGCGTGAACTTGAGGCTCTTCCGGAGCGGATCGCCGCTATTGAGAAGGAACAGGAAGAATTGCACGCCCGTCTTGCCGATCCTGAGTTTTACAAGAATGCCGGTACAGAGGTGGCCTCTGTCAATGCCCGTCTTGCCGGATTGGAACAGGAGCTGGAGTCGGCATTTCTCCGCTGGGACGAACTGGAAACTCTTAAAGTATAGCTTGCAGAAAAACGGGATTGCGGTAATCTATTAACAGTTGAGGTTCTTGCAAAAGTATAAAAAACAGTCTCCCCTCCCCTTGCGGGAGGGGGTTAGGGGGTGGGGGAGGTTGCCAAGAGTAACATGCTGATTTCATGGCACCTTACCCCCCACCCTAACCCTCCCCCGCAAGGGGGGAGGGGACTTAAATGGACTTTTGCAAGAGCATCCGTTGGTTCTTATCGCCGATTTCCTCATGGAGCGGATGTGAACGTGTTATTCAATGCTTGCAGGATAGTTACAATTCTTGCTGTTTTTATTACCGTAACCGGTTGTGCCTCTTCTTCGACTTTTACCGCTTATCCACAAAAAATCCAGCCGCTTATCACTTCAATTACAAATCGAACCCCAGTTGATACGTCGAAGCTATTTTTGAGTGAGCGCAATGGCAGTGATCTGATACTCTATAGCATGGAGCAGGGGAGATATGCCCAGATTCTCGGCAACATTGACGTAAGTATGTCCGATTTCAGGGCTTCGATGCAGAAAATTGCGGAGAACGACGAAAAAGCTATGATCAGCATGTCCGGCATTGGTGCCAATGTGGCGGCAACGCTGGTTAATGATAACGCAATCCCGTACGAAAGCGAAGGGTACGAGCGGGTGTTGCTGCACCACTATCAGGCGCTGAATTATTTGAAAAAGAGGGATCTTGAAGGAGCCGGGGTTGAGGTGCGTCGGGCGAATGCCGAACAGAATGAGTCTCTGAACCGCTTTGAAAAGGAACTGGAAAATAGTCGGGAAGAAGCGTCCGCAAAAAGAATCAACCCGGGAAGCGTATCACAGATAGACAGCCGGTATGCTCAGATGGATGAGGTGGCGGGGAGAGTGAAGAACTCTTTCCAGAACGCGTATACGTTCTACGTTTCCGGGTTTATCTATGAACTGCTCCGCCAGCCGAACGATGCCTATATTGACTATAAAAAGGCGCTGGAGATTTATCCGGAGAACAGATATCTGCAAAAGGATGTGCTGAGACTGGCGGCAAAGCTGGAGATGCGAGAGGATCTCGAAGAACTGCAGCGGCGATTTCCGGACAATAAGGAGTTTATTCCCAATACCGCCATTGAGGACTCCGGAGAGCTTCTGGTTTTGTTCGAGGACGGTTTTGTGCCCCGGAAACACGAAATTTATATTCCCATTCCTCTCGGAAGGAGTGGACTTGTCTCTATTGCATTTCCAATTTATCTGGAAAAATGGTCGGCTCAGGCTCCCCTGCGGATTCTCGATAAAAATGTCCTTATCGGCAGTACCGAGCCTATTTGTGATGTCCGGGCTTTGGCGGTCAAGGCGCTTAAGGAAATGGCGCCGGTTATTGCCACCCGCCAGATAATCAGGGCGGTAGCCAAAGGGGTGGCTTCGGCGGAAGCAAGGAAGCAATTTGGCGATCTTGGGCAGTTTGCCACTAATATCTGGAATTTACTCAGTGAGAGAGCTGATCTGCGCAGTTGGCTCACTTTGCCGGCTAATGCCCAGATCCTGCGGACCACATTGCCTGTCGGCAGTTACAGGCTGACTCTCCAGCATCCGATGGCTGCTGTAGCAACGTTCGTTGATGTTAATATAGTAGCCAAAGGTAAAAGCATTTTGCAGATAGTTCGAGCCGGTCCGCAGATATATAGTTCGGTCACGCAGTTTTAGGAACGGATCAATTGGTTATTAAGGAGGAATGTATTATGAAATTATTTATTCTGCCTGTTGCAACGTTGATTATTTTGGTTCTTACTTCGCCTTTGTGTGCATCAGCATCAGATCTGAGTACGGGAGAGAAGGATACCATTTTTATCGGTGCTCCCAAAGTTCAGCCATCAGTGATTGAAATGGCTGATAAAAAAAAGAAACAGTCAGAGCTGAAGCTGGCAGTTGACTCCCTGGAAAGCCAGCTTATATCAGCACTGAATGCTACCCGTGTTTTTCAGCTGGTAGATTTAAGCCCAAAGGACGATATGGAGCAGGAGGAGAACATCGCAGCGGTTCCTGCCGATCCGAATGTCAACATTGCCGCACAGAGTGCCAAAAAAATCGGCGCTAAATTTGCGCTTATGCTCCAGATCGATGGTTTTGAGGACAAGAGTGAAACTGCGGAATATAAAGCAATCGGCAGGGCGTCTTTGAACCGCACGATTTTTTTGTCGGCAGTGGTACAAATTGTAGACACAGCGACCGGCAAGCTGATTCCCGACTCGCCCAGTCTACAGCTTACCAAAACCGAAGTGGTGGAGAATGCCAGAATTGGGCAGCTTTCGGGAAGTGATGCAGTTATCGTTTCTCTGGCCAAGGAAATGGCAAAAAAACTTTCACAAGAGGCCGTTGCGCTGCTTCGTCCGGCAAAGGTTCTTTCAGTGACCGGCAAACAGATTCTGTTTAACCGGGGTAGCGATGCGGGGTTTGCCAAAGGTGATCTGGTTCAAGTATATTCCGTTCAGAATGTAAAGGATGATGATGCCGGCGAAATGTTTCGCAACGAGGTGGCTGTTGGCCAGGCGATTATTGACAGGATTGACAAGAATCAGAGTTATGCGACAATAATCGGTGAAGGTTTGGGAATTGTCAAAGGGTGCGTAGTACGTTTCGAAAAAACAGCAGCCAGTCGCGCGACTGAAATTGAGTCGCCCTCCGCTGCGACATTGCCGGACTTCGGGACTAAAAACGATACTGGAATGACTCCGGGCTCAAGCGAAAAACCACTTAAATGGAAATAGGGAGGAAATGATGACACTGAATAGAAGTCTTATTATGAACGGGGTGTCGGCGGCAGTTCTGATTGCAGCGCTGGGGTTGGCTGGTTGCAGTACGACAGCCGGCGTGGAAGCAACCGGCAAAACAGGGTGGGATGAGCAGGGCGCCAGGATGCTGGAGAAGAATGTCGTGTACAACAACAGCAGTTTGAAGAGGGATCTTCTGATTGTAGATGTGAAAAGTGTCATGGCGGGCAATATAATGAGAGCTCAGGCTACGGTGCGCTCCAAGGACAAAGACACTCTGCCGTTTCAGTACCGGTTTGATTGGTATGATTCAGACGGCATTGAATTAAATTCCGGAGCCGGTTCCTGGAAACCATTGATTCTGAATGGCCGTGAAACCAAAACTATTCAGAGTGTTGCGCCGGATCCGCGAGCAAAAGAGTTTAAACTGAAACTACGTGAACCGGATTAATCGGCTGAACTGAAAAGTTGAGCCGATGAACAAACTAATATCAAGTGAGGATTCAAATTATGAGAAATGGCATTAAAACACTAATGGTCATGGGGGCAATTGGCATATTGTCTCTTTCAGGATGCGCATCAACTATGCAATACGGAGATGCCGGCTCGGCAAAGCCGCTTACGACGGAATTCGGTTCTTCCGATCTGCAGCAGATTGCCGAAACAATGGTCGATTCAATGGTTGCCTTCCCGCCGCTGGTGGAGTTGACAGCCGGTCGGCGCCCGGTTGTGAGTGTTGACGTGGTCAAAAACAAGACGATGCAGCATATTGACACAGAATCGATTACCGACTCGATTCGGGCCAAGCTGATCCGCTCCGGCAAATTCCGGTTTATTGACCGTACCACCGACGCACAAACCATTGAAGAGCTAAAAACCCAGCAGGATAGTGGTCTGGTTGATAAGAAGAGCGCGGTACCATTCGGTCAGCAGGTTGGCGCCGAGTTTTTGCTGACCTCTAATTTCTCCGAGATCAGGCAGAAGGCGGGCAGCATCACCGATGTGTATTACAAATTTACGATGTCGCTCAAAAATCTGAAAACCGGCATTCTGGAATGGTCTGATGAAAAAGAAATCCGCAAGGTGTTCAAACGCGGAACTTTTGGAGGCTGACACCATGAAAAAACTGCTATTGCTGCTTCCGATAGCACTGCTTGTTGTCGCCTGTTCCGCTGCCAAACCGAATTTTGCCTTTCTGGAAAAAACGGCAGTGGATCAGAATACCGGTCTTACATGGGCTCGCAATGCCAACATGCCCGGTCGTCAGCTCATCTGGCGCGGCGACGACAATGTCTACGAGTACATGAAACGCCTAAACGAAACGAACTATGCCGGATATGCCGACTGGCGGGTACCCACCAAGGAAGAGATCGCCAAGTTGGTCGAATACGCCAAATCAATGGGTTATGACGAGAAAAAAATGGACACCTGGCCATATCAGAAACTTCGCCAGCTCGGTTTTATCGACGTGCGTGACTATGATTACTGGACATCCACCCGCAAGTCGCCGACCGAAATGTGGACTGCGGATATGACCAGCGGCAGGATTGCCCCGAAACCGGAGAACAAGCCGTATTGCCTCTGGCCTGTTCGGGGGAGCAGTTCTCGCTGATTTTCAACGGGAACGAAGCTGTAATGAAGCAATGTTTACCTTAAATCAGGCAATTACAGTGTGAACATATGTGACTCTCAGTGTCTCTCAACGTCGCGATGCGCCTTAGCCGCGGCCGTTTTACCTGTGTTGATATCTTATGTGCGAACATCGGCACATAACTTGCGGTCTGATGGTCTTATGCAGTTACGTCTACGATGAAAAAAGGGGTCTCAATATGAAAAAATCAGTGTTCGTTTTTGCGCTGGCTGCCGTTGCTGTTGCTTCCTTGGCAATTGCAGAGGTAAACGTCAATGTCAGTGTCGGTGTGCCGGCACCCCGAGTTATTGTCTCCTCGCCGCCTTCGGTTCGTTTTGACGCGCCGCCACTCTTTGTAGCTCCGCCGCAGCTCGGTTTCTATGTCGGAGTGGACACGCCGTATGACATCCTTTTCAGTTCGGATTTCTTCTATCTGTACTATGGCAACGGCTGGCACCGATCACGTCACCACAACGGCCCCTGGGTTGAAGTTCCGTATCGGGATCTGCCGCCTGCTATCAGCCGGTACCGGATCGAGAAAATACGCTCGTATCGTGACCGTGAGTACCGCACGTATCGTAACGAGAGAGAGCGTTATCGTGGCCGCACCTTCCGCCCTGAACATGAACGGAAGGAGCAGATAAAAGAAGAGCGTCGTCATGACAAGGAAGAGCTGAAAAGCGAACGTCGGCACGAGAAGGAAGAACGAAAGCAGGAAAGACGGGAGGAAAAACAGCACGGTCACGGAAGAGATTGAGCTGATTCTCTATCTGCTTTTGGTCGGCTTTGTCTGTATACGCTAACTACCCGAAATCAAGTATTTTATTTGTATGGGGTCTGACATATATCTTTTGACTTTTTCAGTTTCTTAATGTTAAAATTTTACATTTATTTGTGATGGTTTGCGTTATGTTTCGCCGGAGATTAAGCAATGCACAGGAAACCGTCGTGGCTGACAAAATAAAGGTTGATACATATTTTGTAACAGAGTGTATCGAATTATTATTCCGGCGAATGAAGATGCGCAGGCAACAGATTGCTGCTCTTGGCAGTGGTGGCTTCACTCTTATTGAGCTTCTTGTTGTCGTGGCTATTTTAGGGATTCTGGCGGCGGTAGCTATTCCGTCTTTCAGCGATATTCGCAAAAAAGCTAGAAACAGTGCATGCGCTGCCGATATTCGCACCATTGATAAGGCTATACAGGGCTATTTTGTCGAGAAAGGTGTGCTGCCCCCCGACGGCGATTTAAGCGTTTTAGCTATTGGAAATACGTTGGATCCTTGGAAACGCCCATATACATATAAAGTATTAGGTCCGGATCCTGATAATCCTGCAGCACTTAGGGAAAGTCTTGGACTCGGGGAACGCCTGAATCTGGATTACGACCTTTATTCCAAGGGGGAAGATGGACAGAGTGGGACAGCCTCAGGGGCTGCTGGAAATGAGGATGATATTGTACGATCAGGCGATGGTTCCTTTGTTGGTCCGAGGCCTTAATCTATGAGCCATAATGATACCTCAAAATCAAATATCAAGCATTCTAACTCTGACGACCCCTTTGCGTTTGACGATGTGGATTTCGGTTTTGGTGAATCACCGACTGATGACATTATTACGCTGGATGAAGAAGTCTCCGATTCGGATGAAGACGTATGGCATATGGATTGCCTATGCACCAAATGTGCAGGAAAATCAGGTGTTGATTTTGATGTTGCGCCTAATAATGATTTCGTTACGACCTGCCCCTCATGCAGTAATCAAGTCCATGTTGTAAGAGAGTCGCATGCGTGCCGGGCCAAACGGAAACCATTTGAAATAGCCTGTGCCAGATGTGGCAGTCAGCTTGATAACCATGCACACTGTCCAGCATGCGGAGAGTTGTTTCCCGATTACTTTGTTGCGATAGATCCGGTTGCAGTCCGTAAAAAGGCCCGGAGCGAGTCTTACTCAAGGATATGGGGCTCCATCAAAGAGTTGAATTTTTCATTCAGCCCTTCTTTTGACCGCAGCGCATCAGACCGTACGATAGGCCAGTACACTCCAGTCAGTGATTCATCCGCACCCGGTTCATCAAGCACGACGTTTCGCGCTATAGCGATCCGCGCGGTGCTCCTCATTGCTGCAATTGCTTTGATTGTTGCGGGCAAGTTTTCCTACGATTCGTATAAGGCGGGGCAACTGTATGCGGAGAATTATGTCAAGGCGCTCTATTGCATCAAGACCGGTGTAGATACGAATCTTACAACATGCAGTGCTGCAAAGGCGGAATGGGAAGCTGCGACCAGATCGGGATTGAGCTATACTCCAAGAACCAGCACTAAGTATGAGGCAAAATCGGCTAAATTACATGGCGAGGTTGACAAATATTTGCAGAAGATTAACGACCCGCCCAAAAAGTTTCTTCAGGCGAATGGCATCCTGCTGGAAATTCATAAAATATATCTGGCTTCCGAAGCGTTAGTGCAAACGAAACCGGCCTCCCTACAGGGACTTAACGACTCTATTGAAGGTCTTGCCAAAAACATGGACCAGGCATCACAAAAGCTTAAATCAACCCTTCCTGATTCACTGAAAGCGGAATTGGCAACTGCCAAATTGAAGTATCGCGGGATGAAAGATTTCTAGCTGCGGAACAGTGCACGGTTCCGCAGCTCTACAGTGAACAGCGAGTATTTCCGCCCTATTCAGAGCCGGCCAGTTTTTTCTATCATTCCTTTTTTAAATCACCACACCCGATTGTCACATACTCCGCAATCATCTGCGCAATCCGCTCCGGAGAGTTCTTGTCGTTGTTGAAGACCAGATGATAAAAGCGCTGGTCTCGCGGATCAAGATTGAAGTAGTCACGAATAAATGCTTCGCGCTGTTTCTGATTTTTTTCTACGGTGATTTCTGCTTCCTCTTTGGTTACCTTGAGTCTCTTGGTGATCGACGCCACTTTGAACTGGTGGGAGGCATACATGCGGAAATGATAACAATTTTTCAGCTGCTGTGTGACGATGGAGCTGCCCCTTCCGACAATGATCACATTTCCCTTCTCTGCCAGAGAGAATACATGCTTGCAGAGTAAGCGGAAATGATCGTTGTCGCTTTTCCAGCGCGGTGAGAACGTGCCCAGAACATCGTCGAGTATGCGGCTTTTTTTCTCCCCCAGTCTACTCACCAGCTCTTCCGACAGATTGTGATGCTTTGCCACCTCCTCCAGCAGAGCTTTGTCCATGATCGCCCATGTTTCGCCGGTTTTCTTTTCCATGATATGCTTGAGACATTCGGACATTGGATATGCTTCGCAACCAAACTCACGGGAAACGGTTATAGTGGGGCGCACCTTGCCGCGAGAGGCATCAATTTCATCCTTCCTGCGATTGAACTCCAGAAGTGCTCCAAGCCTCATTTCAATTGATGGTACCAGAAGTCTTTCTGACATGGCATCCCCCTTTGTACATCTGAAATCAACTCCCGCATAAAGTGTAGCATGAACGGCAATATTCGCAACCGGTTGTAATCTGTTTGTGTCAGTATCAGGATGATCCAGCAGGATGTTCCGGTGCCGCAACATCCTGCTGGACAGAGCGTCCTCTCAGGATTTCTTTGAAATATGGAAGAATTGACGGTATTTTTCAGGTGAAAATATGTTATATCTCGTATATATCTAACGGGTTGTTAAAATCTGGATTAATAACCTTTCTATAAAAGGATCAATATGAATTTTAAAAGTTCAATAAAATATGGTTTCTTATATATTATTATCGTGTTGTGTGTGTTGTTTCTGTTCGGTTGTAATGGTGATTCTACGATAGTTGGAAAATACCTGGATGAAAAAAATTCTAATAATTTCACCGATCTAAAAGCTGATGGGACATTTTTGATTCGTTTTGGTAATCAGACCATAAACGGAAAATACTTGATTGATGGGAATCGTCTCTTTCTAACTCGCAGTACTGGAGAAGTTGCAGAGGGTAAAATAGAGGGGAAAACTATTATTGGCAACAATGGAGGCCGTTCAACAAAAAAGTAAAGAGCTAAATTAACTAATATCGTATAAATTAAAACCCGCCTCAATCGAAGCGGGTTTTAATGCATAAATGACAGAATGAGAGGTTGTTTTCAGAAGTCTGCACTGTATATCATCATGGATTTATTTTATGAAACGGCTCTGCAAATTTATTAAGTTTACTTATATGAATTTCTTGTTCCAAATTTAGCAAATTCATAATTCTTTTAACTTCATCAGAGTCACCATCAAAATATTGGAAAATTTTTCTTTCCCAAAGTGCTTTTTCGATGTGAAGCGCAATGCTTACTGCCCTAGTAATTGGGAAATCCAAATTATCCTTAAATTCAATAATAAGATTATTTATGAATTTAATGCTAGAATCAAGGTTGCTTGATCTTAATTCTCCTTGAGAAAATCGGAATATATTGGCTGTATCACTTTTGACTATTCGTCGAATCATAGAGGCATGTTGATATTCTTCATTGGCCATTTCAGCCCAAAACATTTTGTATTCAGGGTATCTTTTTGCGTAAAGCTTATACAGAGTTCCAATAAGATTTTCCTGTTCTGCAAATGAATCGACAAGTTGTTTCTGAACAGTATCTAAGTCCATGATAGTCCCTTCTTAGGTAGAATGTTATCGACTTGCGTTACAATTTGCGATGAACTGCAAAGTGGATAAACGATTGTGAATAGTAGCTTCTAACGGGTTATTGCGTCTATAGAAATTAGTCGTTTTACTCAGCCGAACCATTTTAACAAAGTCAGCAGTGGCAGAAACAAAGCAACAAACCAGCACATAAGAATCAACAAGTAATATGGCAATACAATACTTTAGCACACGTAATGGTACTATGAAAATCAAGCGTCTTGAAATATCAGGATTTAAATCCTTTGCCGACAAGGTTGTGCTGGACTTTCAGCAGCCGGTAACCGGTGTGGTCGGACCTAACGGCTGCGGTAAGTCGAACATCGTTGATGCTATCCGCTGGTGCATGGGGGAACAGTCCGCCAAGAATCTGCGCGGAAAGGCGATGGAAGACGTGATTTTTGTCGGCAGCGAGAACCGCAAACCTCTTGGTGTTGCGGAGGTGTCGCTGGTATTCTCTACTGAAGATGGACGTGCTCCCGCCAAGTACCTTGATTATGCGGAGATCCAGCTCACCCGCCGTCTTTACCGTGATGGTGAGAGTGATTACCTGATCAACAAGACCCCCTGCCGTCTTCTGGATATTACGGAACTGTTTATGGATACCGGTGTCGGTACCCGTGCCTATTCGATCATCGAACAGGGGAAGATCGGCCAGATCCTTCATTCTAGGCCGGAAGAACGCCGTTTTCTGATCGAGGAGGCGGCTGGTGTGACCAAATTCAAGTCTCGCAAACAGCTGGCACTGAAAAAAATTGAAGGCACCCGTCTGAATCTGGCCCGACTGGCCGACGTGCTGGGAGAAATTCGACGACAGCTGGCGTCCCTGCAGCGACAGGCAAAAAAGGCCGAAAAATTTCGCGAATATCGTGATGAGCTGCGTGAAATAGAGCTGCTGTTTACCGCGCGTGAATTTTGCGAGGCGCAGAAGCAACGGGTGGTGGCCGAGCGGGAGCTTGCTGCGCTCAACGAGCGGATCCGCGAAGTGTTTGCCGCCTCCGCGCTCGGAGAGTCGCAGGCCGAGGAGGCCCGCATAGCACTGCTGGAGGCGGAGAAACAGCTGACAGTTGCCCAGGAGGAAATCTTCCGTGTCAGGAGTGACTACAATACAACCTCGAATGGGCTGGAGTTTCAGCGTAAAGAACTGGGGGGGCTGGATGGCCGTTTGGCGCGGCTCGCAGCGGAGGCTGCTGAGCTGGATATCCGCCTGAAAGAATGCGCTGCCCAGCGGGAGCTGCTTGAGCTTCGCCGTAACAACGGGGCTGTCGACGCCGCCGGTATTCAGGCGGATCTTGAACAAGCGGAGGAATTGCTGGCCGGGCATCAGCTGGCTGAAGAAAAACTGAGTCGGGAGCTGGAAAACCGTCGCCGGGAACTTTTTACCGCTCTGGCTGAGGCGGCTCAGTTCAAGAGTCGATTCGAGAACGCTCAGAAACGCCTGGTCGTGCTCCGTGAGCGGGTTGATCGCCATACACGCGAAGCTATGCAATTGGGCGAACGGCGTGAACAGCAGCGCCAGCGGGCTGACGCTCTGGAAAAAGAAATCGCCACCGGTCAGAAGGAACAGGAAGAGTTGCAGGCATACATTTCATCCTTGCGTGGTCAGGAGGATGAGTTGAAGCGGCGGCTTCCGGAAATTGAAAAAAGGTGGCAATCCTGCAGGGACGGGCTGAATCGCAGCTCATCGCGCCTTCATTCGCTGAAAGAGCTGGAAGCCCAATTTGCCGGTTTTGGACAGGGGGTGCGCACGTTGATGCAGGATGCCGGGCAGCGTTCCCGTTTCAGCGGCGTACTGGCGGATGCCATCCAGGCTCCCGCCGAATTGGAGGCGGCACTGGAAGCGGCACTTGCGGATCGTTTGCAGTGTATCCTCTGCTCCGACGATCAGAGTGCCATTGAAGCACTGGAATTTCTTAAAGCAAAGAATGGCGGGCGTGCCGGAATTGCCGTGCGGTTGGAGGTCTCGGAAGTTGCACCGGTTGTAATCTCGGAAGCAATGCCGTTGCTGGAACAGGTGCAGATTGATGGCCCGTTTGCCGGATTGATCCGGAATCTGCTTGCCACCGTTATGCTGGTGGATGACATCAGTACGGCACTCGGTCTTGCCCGTCAGTATCCCGGGCTATTTTTTGTCACTCGCGCCGGTGACATGGTTGCTCAGGGAGGAATCGTCAGTGGTGGCTCGGGCGAGCAGGTCGGCACCGGATTAATTCATAAGAAACGTGAAATCAGGGAGCTGGAGCTGTCAGTCGCCAGACTGGAGGAAGAGACTGCCACTCTTGGCAGGCAGCGAGATGACGTACGTCGCCAGAGCCAGGAAGTTGCCGAAGAGCTTAAGAACGGTGGGATGCAGTTGCACCAGACAGAGTTGAAATTGATCGGTTTGCGCAAAGACTGCCAACAGGCCCGCGATGAAAGCGCCCGTATCGCCGAGCGTCTGGATGTTCAGGCGTTGGAGGCGGACAATCTTGCTGAGGAACAGGGGACTTTGGAAACCGAGGTGAAGCTGGCTGGTGAACAGATGGCGCTGACCGGTGACTCCTCAAAGAACCTGGAGCTGGATACTGTTCGCCTGAAGGCTGAGCTTGATTCACGTCGTGCGCAGGTGGCGGTTGTTCGCGAAAAGGTAACCGCGATTCGGGTGCAGACCGCAACTATCAAGGAACAGCACGATGCCGGAGTGCGCGCATTGGCGGATCTGGAACGGCAGACGGAAGAGATTGCACGGCGCATGGCCGCCGACAGGCAGGAAATCGAATCCAGTGCTGCTTCACGGCTGCAGCTTGAGGCGGAGATAGCTGTGGCAACGGGGCGTCTGGAAGTTCTCGTTCGTGATCAGTTGCAGTCTGAAAGTCGCTTGGCCGCGATTCGCAGCCGATTTGAGGAGGCGGGCGGCGCGTTGAACCTGATTGAGGCGCACCTTAAGAAAAATCGTGAAGAGGGAGATACCGTTCGCCAGTCTCAAACAGATCTTAATCTTCGCTTCACAACTCTGACCATGCAGACCGAACATCTGGAGCAGGCGTTGCTGGAGCGAAGTCGCATAAGCATGTCAGAAGCTGTGGCAAAACTGGAGTCTACGGAATTCGATGAAGTGTCGCGCCGGGCACGGCAGGTTGAGTTGCAGCGGTTTCTGGATGAAATGGGTGAAGTCAACCTGATGGCAATTGAGGAGTGCGCCGGGATGGAGGAAAGATATAATTTTCTGACCGGCCAGAAGGAAGACCTTGAAGAGTCTCTGCGCAGTCTGCAGCAGGCAATTCAGCGGATCAATCGCACCACCCGCCAGCGTTTTCTGGAAACGTACAACTTGATTAATGCGAAGTTTCAGGAGGTTTTTCCGCGCCTGTTTTGCGGAGGCCGGGCTGAATTGCGGCTGACTGACGAAGAAGATCTGCTGGAGACCGGCATTGACATTATCGTTCAACCGCCAGGTAAAAAACTACAGAATGTGACACTGCTTTCGGGAGGAGAAAAAGCACTGACCGCCGTGGCGCTGATCTTCTCGATATTCCTGATCAAACCGACTCCGTTCTGCCTGCTGGATGAGGTCGATGCGCCGTTGGATGATGCAAATATCGGCCGTTTCAACGATATGGTCAGGGAAATGAGTTCAATTTCCCAATTCATCATTATTACCCACAACAAAACCACCATGCAGGTAGCCGACTCTCTCTACGGTATCACCATGGAAGAACCTGGTGCATCGCGGGTTGTATCGGTGAGGTTGCATTAAATCCTTACAGCATAAACCAGAAGGTACTTCCTTTTCCGCTTTCGCTTATAACTCCGATGTGCCCTCCGTGTGCCTCTACAGCCAATTTGCAAAAGGTAAGACCCAGACCGGTGGAATATTTCTGTTTATGTCCCTCTCTATTCACTTGTCCGAACTTCTCAAAGATTTTTTCATGATACTCAGGCGGTATGCCAGGGCCATTGTCGCTTACAGATATGCGGATGTTCCCGCTGTTTTGTTCTATCCCGATACGGATATTGCCATCACTTGAAGTATACTTGATCGCATTATACAGGAGGTTTTGGATCACTCGCGAGATGATGCCAGGGTCACACGAAACAGTTGGTCCCTCATCAGGAAGATCCAACATGATCTGCTGGTTATCAGTCAGGCTTTCCATGGAGTCAGTTACATTTGTAATGACGGAGTTCAGATCACAGCTGACAATATCAAGCTTCAATTCCCCTGATTCCATACGATTAGTATCGAGTAAAGATGACACCAATTCGATAAGATAATTGGCTAACGCCTTGATGTGTTTCAGGTATTTAGACCCCTTGGAGGAGAATTGCTCAATTTCCCCGATAATTCCATCCAACAGATACAAGTACACACTCATACTTGTCAGTGGGGCGCGCATATCATGGACAAGCATATGATTAAGATTGTCCCTGAGAGTTTCCAATTCCTTCAGTTTCTCATAGTTATTCTCAATTTTTTGCTTCTGCTCTGTAAGCAACTGTTTTTGTTCCATAAGCTGCGCTTTTTGCAGACAAATATTTAGATGGGTTGTAATACGGGCCTGGACTACCTGTATCTCAAAGGGTTTTGTAATATAGTCAACTCCTCCGGCCTCAAAGGCCCTGACCTTGTCGATAACCTCGTTCATGGCACTTATGAAGATAACCGGTATTTCCCTGGTTGCCTCCTGTGCCTTCAACTGCTCGCATACCTCGTAACCATTCATTTCAGGCATGTTTACATCGAGAAGAATAAGATCGGGAGGAGCCGTTTCGACCGCTTTAAGCGCCATTCTCCCACTCTTGGCAGGCTGGACTTTGTAGCCGAGATCACTCAGCATCTCCACAAGAAGTTGGAGATTAGCGTGTGTATCGTCTACAACAAGGATGCTCTGCTTGACGGAGTTCTCATTCATTGGTGTTCCTCCTTAGTGGTCCTCCAAATAGAGTTAAGCGCCGCTGACAACCCGTATTACGGTGTCATTTGGTCAAGAGCATCTCGGGAAAATGTTTTTTAAGGCACTCAGGGCAAATTCCATGGCTGAACAGGGCTTCCGAATGTTCCGAGATGTACTGTTCAAGTTGCTGCCAGGAACGGTCCTCTTCCCTGATTTTTTTACAATATGCGCAGATGGGGATGACCCCCTCAAGCCTCTTGATTCTGTTAATAGCCGCCTCAAGTTCGTCATTGCGGATTTGTAAATTGCGTTCAAGCTCCTTAAGACTCCCGTAGTTTTTCTCGATCTGCTGTTTCTGTTCTGTCAGCAGCAGTTTTTGTTCCACGAGCTGCCGTTTTTGCTGGCTTATGTTAAGGTGTGTAGTAATTCGGGCTTGAACTTCCTTTATCTCGAACGGTTTGGTAATGTAGTCCACTCCTCCGGCCTCAAAGGCTTTGACCTTATCCTTGGTCTCGTACATGGCGCTTAAGTAGATAACCGGTATCTCACTGGTTTTCTCGTTCGCCTTCAACCGTCTGCACACTTCGTATCCGTCCATTTCAGGCATGTTTACGTCGAGGAGTATGAGATCGGGTGGCGCTGTTTCGACCGCCTTAAGTGCCATTTTGCCGCTCTTGGCAGGCTGGACTTTGTAGCCGAGATCATTCAGCATCTCCACAAGCAGTTGGAGATTAGCGAGTGTATCGTCCACAATAAGAATGCTCTGTTTGGCTGTATTATCACTCATTGGCGGCCTCCCGGTTTAATAATTTCCAATATTAGTTCGTAATCAAACTGCCTGGCGAGTCCATAAAGGGTACGGGCAGCGGGAATAGTATAACCTTCAACATCGCTGACAGCTTTTATCAGGTCATCTATATCCGCTCGTTCCGCAGCGGCATAAATCCTTTGCCGGATATCTTCAGGAATCATCAAAACCTCCTCGGATGTCAGGAAGTCTGTTTCGCAAGAGGTTCCGATGCCCTCGTTCATTATATCAGCATATTCGTATTCCACCAAAAGGTGTTGGCGAATTATCCTGAATATATCATCCAGCTTGAACGGCTTTGAAATGTAATCATTCAGACCTGCTTCAAATATTTTATCCCTCTCATGTATAAAGGCGCTTGCCGTAACGGCGATGATCGGAATCGTCTTGCCGGTTTCAAGTGACCTGATCCGTTTTGTTGCCTCCAGTCCATCAACTTCCGGCATTCGCATATCCATTAAAATCAGGTGGGGGTGCCATTCGGTAAACACCTTCACGGCTTCTTCACCGTTTGTGGCTTCACAGGTTTCAAAACCGGGTATGTTCAGCATATCACAGAGAATTTTTCTGTTTGTCACATCGTCATCAACAACCAGAACACGTAAAGGCCCCTGGCCAGGCTTGATTCCAACAACGGGGGGCTGTGACAGATTTTCTTTCGCTTCTGCTGCCTCACCTTCCAATACGTCGATTTCAAATCTGAAACAGCTTCCTTTCCCTACTTCGCTGGCAACCGAGATATCCCCTCCCATAAGACGGACGTACTCTCTGCTGATTACAAGGCCAAGGCCGGTGCCGCCAAGAGAACGAGTGCCGGCTGAAGTCTGTTCAAACTGCTTAAAAAGCTTGTCCATCTCTTCCTGTGCAATGCCTTCGCCGGTATCTTCAACCTCTCCGATGAGGCGAATATTCTCATTTTCTCTTTCAGTATGAATGCGTAAGGTAATCCCCCCCGCTTTGGTAAACTTGACGGCGTTACTCAGGAGGTTGATAAGGATCTGTTTCAGCTTCCCCTCGTCAGCAACGATATACAAACGGGTATCATCCGGCTTCTGCACAACGAGCGAGAGCCCTTTCTGCTGAGTCCGCTCGGCAAACATCATTTCAATTTCGCTGATCAGTGCATGAAGATTAAGGTTTGATGGGTTAAGCGTAGCACAACCCGCCTCAATCTTTGATATTTCCAGGATGTCATTGATAAGAGCCAGGAGGTGTTCTCCACCCCGGTTGATAGTATTTACCTGCCTCCGGTGTTTTTCGCTTAAGGTATTATCGATTCTGAGGAGTTGCGAGTAACCGAGGATTGCATTCAACGGCGTTCTGATTTCATGAGACATATTGGCGAGGAAGATGCTCTTTGCCCGATTGGCGGCATCGGCTGCTTCCAGGGCTTTCTTTAAGGCATCTTCCGTCAGTTTGCGATCAGTGATGTCTCTGACTGATTCGATCGCGCCGACCATAATGCCGTCGGAGTCATACAAGGGAGCCGCAAGGGCCTGCATATATGATTCTCCCCGTTTCAGGTTGAGCGTATAGCTTTCTCCTGAAACAATCCCTCCCTCTATTTTGACGCTGGGATATTTTTTAATTATTTCCTCAGATGGTTCAAAGACCAGGTCAATCAATATAGGACGCCTCTCGCCGTAAAAAGGTATTGCATATTCGCGATTGCCCTTACCGATCATATCTTCGGCTTTGAAGCCGGTACACTCCTCGGCTGCCCGGTTCCAGACTGTGATTACGCCATTCATGTCGATAGCAAAGGTTGTGTCCGGAAGCAGGTTTATTAAATCGTTCAGCTTTTTTTCCGAATTTCCCAAAGCTTCTTCTGATCGTTTTTTTTCGGTGATGTCGCGGACAGTCGCTATCAGAACATGTTCATCTTCAAGCATCATGGGGGAAAGAATGACTTCGGCGGGGAAATCCTCCCCGTTCAACTTGCGGTGCATCCATTCAAAGCAGTTAAACCCTTTGGTATATGCGGTCTCGATTCGTTCAAGCGATGCAGTGAGAGAATCCGTCCCATCCGGTTGAAATGGCGGTGATACTTGTGACGGATGAGTATTGGTGAAATCTTCCTTGTTTTCAAAACCGAACAACTCCAGAGTCCTCGGATTGCAGTCAAAAAAACCTTTT
>JANXZX010000154.1 GCA_025355325.1 Geobacteraceae bacterium | reverse complement strand
CTTCCCCCCCACCCTAACCCTCCCCCGCCAAGGGGGAGGGAATTAAGTCACGGAAAAAACTCTCAATCCCCACCCTCCTCCTTTCATATATGGCAGTTATGTTATACCTGACGGTTTTTATTGACGGCAGTCCCACCACCCCTCTCAACCTCTTTTTATTTTATACAACACATTCAACCAGTTGCACTCCCCACGAGCCATAACCATTCACTGGCACACTAGTTGCGATTCATCTTTCGTCAGAACATGTGAATAACCATGTTCTTTGCAAAAATGATCGCTATTTTTTCTGGGGAGCCCCATGAATATTCCATACACCATGACAGAAATCCAGACATTGGGCCGCTTCAGAATTTCTGTTAACGGAAAATCTGTTGTTACGGAATGGCCGAATGAATCTCTGAAAGCGTTTTTCTGCTCTCTTCTTTCACCGCTGGACCTTTTCTTCACCTGGGACCGCATCTGCCGTTCCGCATTGGATACACCGGCTACGCGAGCAAGCAGGCATCAACTGGAGGAAAATACTGTCCGGCCTCTGAACGATTTTCTCATCAAGGAAATGGGTTTTACGCCGCTAGTTGCAGATTCAGAGGGGATACGAATCAGCCATGATGGCATTCATGTTGATGCTCACGAATTTTACACCACTGTCCTCGAAGGACTCAGGTTTTTGTGCATCTCCGATCATGCGGCGGCAGTTGAGAAATTCAACCTGGCCAACGTGCTGTACACCGGAAGTTATCTTCCCGGAATGGAAAGCAAAATAATTAAAAGCACCAGAAATGACCTTGAGTCCCTATACCGGACGGCCGTCATGGATAACATTGCCAAACAGCAGTGCGACACCCACGACCATGCCGTTATATTCCGGCATTGATGCAACAAAAACAGAAGGAGAGTCAGCAATGAATATCGATACTACTGAATATGTGGCAACTGCACCCGCCGAACTGCACCGTATCGCGGAAGTACGTATGAGCACCCATGTGCCTGAATCGCCGGAAAACACTGATGCGGAAACGTCTCAGCAAGTTGTCCATGATCTCAAGGTGCATCAGATCGAGCTGGAGATTCAGAATGAGGAGCTGCGTACGGCCAGATCTGAGATGCAGACCTCTCTGGAAAAGTACATCGACCTCTACGAATCGGCTCCGGCCGGCTGCTTCACTCTAAACCCGGACGGATCCATCAGCGCCGTGAACCTCGCCGGCGCCAATCTGCTCCGGATCGAGCGTTCGCTGGTGTTGGGCAGCCGATTTGAGACGTTTGTTTCGGAAGAATGCCGCTCCACTTTTGTCGCCTTTCTTGAAACGGCTTTTTCCGACCAGGGCAGTGCGGCGTGCGAAGTTGTGATTCTCGACAACGTGGGTCTCCCGATCAGAGTGCAGATCGGCGCCTCAGTCACTGTTCCGGAAGGTGAATGCCGCCTCGTCCTGATCGATGTCACCGGCCAGAAACCGGCCGGACTGTACGGGGAAGGGGCCGGCACCATCCACGATTCTGCGGACAAGATGGAGCTTATGCTCTCTGTTTGCTCTCTTCGGGAAGCACTGGATGGCTCACTGATGCTGCTGTGGGAAAAAGCTTTGAGAGGCGGCCTGACCATCCACATGGATCTTGCTCAAGAAGTAGATGAGCGCATTGTGGCAGATGAGGAAAAACTGGAACAAATCATATTCAGCCTGCTCGCCAACGCAATCCGCTTTACCCCGGCTGGCGGAACAATAGATATACGCGCGGTGAGGGAGGCCGATTTTATAAAAATCACCGTTGCAGATACCGGTACGGGAATCAGGGTGGGAGATATTCCAAACCTTTTCGAGCCGTTCACTGAACAGGAATCACAGTATACCAGAGAGTGCGAGGGGACCGGCCCCGGGCTGACGCTGACCAGGCAGCTGGTTGAACTTCATGGTGGAACTCTTGAGGTTGAAAGTGAATTTGGCACGGGAAGCAGGTTCGTCTTCACCATACCGCTGAGGAACTGTGCCGGAATAACGTAATTTGCCGGAACTATTATGTTTTTTAGAGCAACCCCTCTAAATCTCCCCTTATCAGGGGAGACTTAAAATCTTCCCCCCTGATAAGGGGGGACCGAGGGGGGTTGGTTTTATGAGTTCCAGCTTACTGGCAACACAGGGACGTACCCATGAAAAGAATCTCCATAGAAACCAAAATAGTCGGCGGCTTTGCCGCCGCTCTGGTGTTGTTGCTGCTGGCCGGCGGGCAGATGTATCGCTCGCTCATGGAATACCAAAGCACATCCCGCTGGGTTGCACACTCCCATCTGGTACTGGAAGCAATCGATGAAGTGAGGCTCGGCATAAATACCCTGGTGAGCAGTCAACGCACCTACATTATAACCGGTAAGGAGTCGTATCTGGCGGGACAGGAACTCATTGAGGCCAGAATCCGGTCAGTGGTGGACCGGATCGCCCGACTGACTGAGGACAACCCGGGCCAGATGCTGCGAAATGTGGAACTGTCACAGCTGATGGATCAACGACTGAAACTGATGAACAGTAACATCGCGCTGTATCGTGCCAAAGGGTTTGATGCGGCGAGAGAGCGAATCGAAAATGGCAATGCCGACGCCAGCATGGCAGCGTTTGAAAGACAGTGTGATGCCATAAAAGGAGAAGAACTCACCCTGCTAAGCCAGCGCACAACCAAGGCGGAGCATAATGCCAGACAGGCTATGACGGTCGGCGGGCTGCTCGTGGCGGTCACCATAGTCGGCATGCCGCTGCTGTGGTGGCGGGTACGGCGCTCATCGAAGGAACGGAAGGCAAGCGACTCGATTGCTGAGGAAAGCCTGATGGTGAAGCAGATTTCCGCCAATCTCAAACTTGAGGACACCATCAATACCGCTTACGGCGATATCCTCACCCTTATCAATCAGGATTGGCCCAATGTGGAAGAGATGACACAGGCGGCTCTTTCGAAGTTCAACAAACATGTCACAATCATGGCAGGCATCTGTTTTCTTGTTCAGGAAGATCGACTGCTCCCGATATCCTCCTTCGGCATCCAACTCCCGGAGGCACAAGATGGGATAGCCCTGGAGGCGATGAAGCAGAATAACATAGTCACCCTGCGCAACATTCCGTCTGACTCAATCCTCTCTGTTTCAACCGGCGTCGGCACCATTCTCCCCGGTGAAATCATTGCCATTCCCCTTTCCATAAAGAATGAAATTATTGCGGTGGTGGAACTTGCCTCTCTGCACGGCTTTAGCGAAACCGATCTTCGGATCATAAACCGGATCGCCCCACAACTCGGCTTCGGTATCAAGCAGCGGAAGCTTGAGCAGGAAGTCAAGGATCGCTCCAATCAGCTTGAATCAGTCAATTACGAGCTTCAGACCATTAACGAAGAGTCGCAGAACCTGAACAGATCACTCCAGGATATGAATGAAGAACTTCAGGTGCAGCAGGAGGAAATCTCCGACAGTAACCGTCGGCTGGAGGAAGCTTCGCGAACCAAGTCCGACTTCCTGGCCAACATGAGTCACGAATTACGAACTCCTCTCAATTCGGTCATCGGCTTTTCCGAAGTGTTGCAGGATCAGATGTTCGGGCCGATCAATGACAAGCAGCAGGAGTACGTTCAGAACATCCTCAGCAGCGGAAAGCACCTGCTCTCCCTCATCAACGATATCCTCGACCTTTCCAAGGTGGAATCGGGCAGGATGGAGCTTGAGCTGAGCGTCTTCTCGTTGCGGGAGGCACTGGATGCCTCACTGATGATGCTTAGGGAAAAGGCTCTGAAAGGCTCTGTAACCGTACAAACAGATCTTGCACCGGAAGCCGATGTATGCATTTCGGCAGACCTGCGGAAGCTGAAACAGATTCTGTTCAATCTGGTGTCGAATGCGGTCAAATTTACCCCGGCAGGTGGTTCAGTGATTGTGGAGGCGGCCATAGACGATGCGTATATTGAAATCAGGGTAACTGATACCGGCATTGGGATACGGAAGGAAGACATTCCGAAACTCTTCCATCCATTCATTCAACTGGAATCGGTTTACACCAAAGGATTCGAAGGGACCGGACTTGGTCTGGCCCTGACCAGGCAGTTGGTTGAACTGCACGGCGGCAGGATTTGGGTTGAAAACCGGACTGGTTCCGGGAGCAGATTTTGTTTTACTCTTCCGAAACAGGCTCTATTCATCTCTGAACCCGCTACGATCCCTCAGGAGTATATTCCCACTGGCGGCAACACCGTCCTGTTAATCGAGAATGATCCATTGACGCAGGCCTCCTTGAAATATGCTCTGGAAAGCAGGGGCTATCTGGTGTTGCGGGCAAGTAACGGGGTGGATGGCATTGAGATGGCGCAGCGGGATTCACCTGACCTGATTCTCCTTGATCTGATGATGCCGGGTATAAACGGCTTTGATGTCGCCGACCATTTATATGATGTGGGTATTACGCCGAATATTCCCATACTGGTATTGACGGCAATGGATCTTACCGCTACCGACCGGGAACGGCTGGCGGGAAAGGTGTGGCGGATCGCGGAAAAAGGGAGTCTGTCAACGCAGAATTTTATCGGCCTGGTGGAAAGCGCTATCGGTTCAAAATAAAGCACAACGGTGGGAAGGTAAATAGACTTCAGTGGTTGAGGAAACGATTTACATCCATTATTTTTCCGATTAGCACTTTACTTCAGCCAGTCCCTTCTCCATGAGGGAGAAGGTGGCCGAAGGCCGGATGAGGGGGCAATATTGCCATGAAGTTGCGACATTCCCCCCTCACCCTGGCCCTCTCCCTCATGGAGAGGGGATGTTTTGACGCCATGGCTGAAGATCAGCACTAATCGGTTTTATTTTTTAGTTCCGCTTTCCAATCTCGCACGAGCAAGAATTACCGCTTCGTGTAATTTTCGCTCCATTTCAGCTTTTGGCAGCGCTTCCGTCCAATAACTGGCAATATGAATGCCACTCTTGCCCGGTTCGAGCAACTCGACGTGCTCACGTGTTTTACCGGCGCAAAGAATTATTCCAAGCGGTTCATCCTCTTCCGGCTGACATTCGTATCGTTTCAGCCAACCAAGATAAAGCTCCATTTGCCCTTTGTCTCCAGCATCAAAATCGCCGGATTTCAGTTCAACAGCAACCAGCCTGCGGAGTTTTCGATGGTAGAAGAGCAGATCAAGATAATAATCCTTGTGGTCAATCTGCATCCGTTTCTGGCGGGCTACGAAACAGAAGCCTACTCCCAGCTCCAGAATAAATGCTTCCATTTCGCGCAATATGGCAGTTTCCAGATCTTTTTCGGCATAAGTATCTTTGAGACCGAGGAAGTCAAGAAGGTATGGGTCACGAAAAACGAGGTCAGGGGTCAGCTTGTTTTCTTCTCGAAGTTCTTTCAGCTCTGTTTCGATCAGTTTATCAGGTTTGCGAGAGAGCGCCGTGCGTTCATAGAGCATCGATTGGATTTTCTTATTCAGCGTACGAGTGTCCCAATTTTCCAGGCGGCAGATCTCTACGTAGAAGTCCCGTTTTAAAGGGTTTTCAATCGCAATAAGTTCGCGAAAATGGGTCCAGCCCAATTGTCGCCGCAATGCGGCGACAATTGATTCATCGGGGAAAATTTCAGAGAACTGAACCATTCTTTGCAGGTTTTTCACACCAAATCCACGACCAAACTCAACGCTCAATTTTGCAGACACTGTCTGCAAAATCTCAGCCCCATATTCAGCCCTTTTTTCTTTCAGGACGTCCCGACGAATACGATTGCCTACCTGCCAATAGAGCGTAGTAAGCCCGGCGTTGACAGTTTGGGCTACCTGCTGACGAGCAGAGATAATAAGTTCGCGCAGTTCGGTCAATAGTGGTTGGTCAAGGTGTAGAGCTGGTACGGTTATCGTTACCTTTTTTTCTTTCTGCCTGGCAGTCATTTGCAACCTCACGCATTACTCAAATACTGAACCAGTCTAGCATATGTTTCTGTTGCGACGTATTTTTTTTAGCAGAACAGTGCAAGCCGTTGCGGCTTTCTCCCCTGTAAATATTCCCGGTTCAACAATCCGTCATATAGTGCAGATATGTCAAAGACGACAGATTACATTGACGGATTTACCGCTCCGGACATAAATCTTTAAATTTAAACCTTCAATTTCAGATAGTTACAACTTATAAAATCAGCACGAGCGTTCGGCATGCTAGTTGCGGTGCTATTTCATGACGGCCCTCAATCAAACGAAATCCTGGCCACTTGGCATACCCAAAGAGGTGCATCCATGCACAAAAAAGTCAGCACAGCAGCCCCTGTCAGCACCGAAGACTGCATCACCGAAACCAAACGCCAGGAGTCACTGCTGAAAACGGGTGCCTTACAGAGCGCAATTTTTAATAGCGCCAACTTTTCCAGTATTGCCACTGATGCGAAGGGGGTCATCCAGATCTTCAATGTCGGTGCCGAGCGGATGCTGGGTTACACGGCCGACGAGGTGATGAACAAGATTACACCGGCTGACATTTCCGATCCCCATGAAGTGATCGCACGCGCCAAAGAGCTGAGCGTGGAGCTGGGAACTCCGATCACCCCCGGATTCGAGGCATTGGTATTCAAGGCGTCGCGCGGTATTGAAGACA
>JANXZX010000093.1 GCA_025355325.1 Geobacteraceae bacterium | reverse complement strand
GCTGATTGCAATCGCTGTTTGTATCAGACCTCGATTTGTTGAACGGCCTGACACATTCTTGATGCTATTTTTGGCGTTCAGCATTTATTCCATAAACGCCTATATTCAAGAAAATAAAAAGTACGTGTATGCTCTTCCATTCATCCACCTGTTGTGGGCCAACAGCCACTCCAGCATCAACATCATGTTCATACCGTTTCTGGCGGTTTTAATTGGCGGTTGGGCTGGAAACATGTTATCGAAGAGGGGTATACGCACCGAAACTCTCCTCAGTTCTTCTCAGGCTCGTTTACTTGCCATCATATTAGCCGCTTCACTGGCACTTGCTGTTATTAACCCCTACGGAATCAATCAATTCACCTTTGCATCCCAATTTCTCAAGTTAGATGTTTTTAAACAGGAAATATTGGAATTAAAACCGACAACCTGGATGGCAGGATACCGATGGTTCTATGTCCTGACCGGCCTCACTTTAGTCTCATTTATCGCTGCAGGACGGCGAATTTCGCTGGCTGACGTCGCGAGAATTATTCCGTTCATTTATCTCGGCTTTTTGTCACTCCGGTTCACGTTTATATTTGCTATAGTAGCGGCGCCAATTTTAATACGTAATTCTGCTTCTGCCCTGGAGCAGTTCCAAAATCTGGATTTCATTAAGCGACTGCGTTTGAGCAGAGTGGCAATGATTGGCGCCTTTGTCTGGATTGTGAGTTGGACCGTTATATCTATTGCTCAAATTGGTCCTTTTCGCTCCCAAGCAATTACTCCCGGATTCGGTTTTGATCTGATCTTGCAACCGGAAGGTGCCCTGGCCTACATGGATCGTAGGAATATTTTCGGGAAGATTTATAACAATTTTGCCTGGGGTCAATTCATTGAATGGCGTGACTTCCCACGACGAATACCTTTTGTAGACGGAAGAGGATATGTAAAGCCCGAGCTCATCGAACAGATCGCCTCAAAAATTAACCTGGGGGGGATTGCTGACAATTACGGAATTGATGCGTTTCTTCTCAATTATCCTTCACCTTCGGTGACCGGAGTTACTGCCTATGACGTAGGATTACCACTTTCTGAATGGGAGTTGGTCTATTGGGATGATGTCTCTCTCCTTTATCTCAAAAGGAGTGGGAAATATGCTTCCGTGGTCACTCTGGACGAGTACAAGTTTGCTAAACCGGCCAATGGTATTAAAGCACTGGAAACCATCGCCAATGATCCTCAGCAGCTCGAACCCTTGATCAAAGAGCTTCAAAGAAATATCAATCAAACCGGCTCTTCAATAGCGTATTTGCAATTAGGACATACATACCTGACGATAGGCAATTACCAACGGGCTATAGAAACCCTGCTACGCATAAAAGATGAAAGGCTTCTTGGTAATGCGGCCTTAGATCTAGGTCGGTGCTATGAACAACTCGGGGACTCCGTACAGGCTGTTAATTGGTTCCGTAAATCCCTGAAACACAGGGAAACCAGAGACGCTCACTACCGGATCGGTTTGGTATTGCTTAAAAACGGCGACGCAGCTGCCGCAGTCAGCCACCTTAAACAAGCCATCAAACTGGATAAGAACTTCTATGAGGCATATCCCAAACTGGCTGAGGCATACCAAAAACTCGGGAAGGAAAAAGATGCTGCTGAGATCATGAGTAAGACTCCAGCAGGTTCCGGAGAAGGGAAAAAATTCTTTGAAGCTGGGGTCAAAGCATATATGGAGGGGCGCCGTGCAGAAGCGGCGGAAGCTTTCGGTAAGGCCGTTGAAGCAGATCCTTCTAATGCTCTTTCCCATGCAAATCTTGGCTATGTCCAGTGGGATATGGGACAACGAGAAAAGGCGTTTGCATCTTTTCAGCGGGCTATACAATTGGAACCCAAGTGTGCTGTGGCGCACTATGGAATTGCTATGGCCTATAAAGTCCGAGGCGATATATCTGCGGCACACCAACATTGGAAACGTTATCTGGAAATCGAGCCTACAGGTTATTACTCACGAATGGTAAAAATGGAGCTGGAAAATAAGTAACAATGACTTAACTGGGGCTAACACCTAGGTTTTGATATTACATCTTCAACCGTCCCGCAATGTTATCGGCGATTTTGATGCCGTCAACAGCGGAGCTCATGATGCCGCCTGCATATCCGGCTCCTTCACCGGCCGGATACAGACCTTTTACGCCAACGGATTCGAAACTGCTGTCACGCAAAATACGCACCGGTGAAGAGGTTCGCGATTCGATGCCGATCAGGGTTGCCTCAGCGGTGATAAACCCCCTCAATTTTCGTCCGAAATCAGCAATTCCTTCCCGAAGTGTATCGATAATGAATGGAGGCAGCGCGGAATCGAGTTCTACTTCCCTAATGCCGGGACGATAGCTTGTCCGAACCGCTCCTTTTCCCGGAAGCCGCAAAAAATCCAGCAGGTTCTGAGCCGGTGCCCGATACCCTCCTCCGCCCAGTTCAAAAGCCCGCTGTTCCCATCTCCGCTGTAGTCGAACTCCGGCCAATGCTCCAGGCCCTTCGAAATCCTCTTCACGAACATTAACGACCAGGGCGCTGTTTGCATAGGGTGAGTTCCGCAACTGTCCGCTCATACCGTTCGTAACGACGCCGCCCAACTCGGATGCACCACCGACAACCACTCCACCCGGGCACATACAGAAGGAATAAGCGCTGCGCCCGCTGGTTGTGTTGTTCCAGGCAACAGCATAGTCAGCGGCTGGCAGAGTCGCTGGATAATTGCGTCCATACTGGATGCTGTTCATCAAATCCTGGGGATGTTCGACCCTGAGGCCCATTGCAAATGGTTTGCGCTGCAGCGGCACCGCCAGTCGCTCAAGCAGTTCAAAGGTGTCACGCGCGCTGTGTCCTGAAGCAAGGATAAGATGATCGCAGGGAAGTTCCTCGTTGTCATTCACGGTAACGGACGTAATCCGCCCTTCCTTGATGCCGAGGTCGGTCAGCTTGGCTCCGAAACGGACGGCAAACCCTTTCTCCAGAAGTTCTTGCCGGAGAGCACTGATGACCATCCTCAAGCGATCAGTCCCGATATGCGGTTTGGCTAGATAGCGCACCTCCGGCTGAGCGCCGAAAGCCGCCAGCTTGTTCAGCACCCAAGGCACCAGCGGGTCTTTGGAACGGCAGGTCAGCTTGCCATCGGAAAATGTTCCGGCACCCCCCTCGCCAAACTGAACGTTGGATTCAGGATCCAGAATCCCGTCCTTCCAGAAGCGTTGTACCGTCAGGGCCCGTTGTTCGACAGGCTCGCCGCGCTCGATAATGGTTGCCGTCAGTCCATATTCTGCCAGACGCAAGGCGGCAAACAGACCAGCCGGGCCACTGCCGACGATAACAATTTTCTTTGATGAGCGGAGCTGTTCCGGAACCGGGGTGGGAATTTCATCCAGCCACTCCACAGCCGGATCGGCACCAAGACGTGCTCTGAGGGAATCGTCAACGCAAAAAGAGAGCGTGTATACCAGTTTGATGAGCGGTTTTTTGCGCGCATCGACCCCTTTACGGAGAATGCTGACATTGTGAATGGATGTGAGCGGGACAGACAACTTCGCCGCCAGAACTGCAGGAAGAGTTTCTTCGCTTTCAAGGGGTGAAAGGATAATATTGCGATAAATGAACGGCATGTAGTCAGCCCGGAAGGTACTTTGTGCGCTCCAGGAACTGTTCTACGATAATAACGATATCGACCGGACGCGTAGACTTGGGAATATGTACTTTTGCACCCATTTCAGGAACGTCATGCTCATGTGGCACCTCCTGGAACATGGATGTCAGCAGCACGATAACCGGAGGGGAATCTCCGGCGATGCGACTGATTTCCATGCAGGTACTGACGCCTCCCATGCGCGGCATTACCAGGTCAGAGATGATGGCATCGGGTAACTGTTCAAGATAAACCTTTACTCCCTCAATACCGTCGTTGGCATTGAACACGGTAAAGCCGCCGTCACTGAACGCGTCGGTCAGCACTTTCAGGAAAAACGGGTCATCATCAATAACCAGAACTTTTTTTGGTAAAAGGGCCATAAGGACACTCTTGGGAGGAAGATTGTTATTGAGAGCATACTACACCAGCTCAATGAAAAAAAGAAAGGAAGAAAGGAATAACGACCGGCAACAGGGATTGCCTTTGCCGACTAGTTGCAGTATCCTCAGTTTTTTTTCACATAAAGGAGTTTTACATGAATTTGTTCCATGCGGCCGTTCTCGGCGCCGTGCAGGGTTTTACCGAAGTACTACCGATCAGCAGTTCCGCCCATCTGATTTTGATCCCCTGGCTGTGCAAATGGCCTGAATCCGGCCTGACATTCGATGTGGCACTGCACCTGGGTACATTTTTCGCACTTTCGCTCTATTTCTGGCGCGACATAATTGAAATGACGGTTTCATTCTTCGATGTTCTTGCCACGCGCAAGCTTAATACACATGCCCGGAGATTGCCGTTTCTTATCATTGCAGCAACCGTTCCGGCCGCCGTGGTCGGTAAACTGTTTGAGCATCAGGTTGAAGCCATCTTTCGCTCCAATCCGCTGCTGATAGCCTCGGTTCTTATCGTATTCGGACTGATCCTCGGGGCAGCGGACCTTATGGGGCGCAAACGCCGGACTCTCGATGAGATCAAACCTGCCGGTGCACTGACCATAGGCCTGATGCAATGCCTGGCGTTGATTCCCGGTGTTTCCCGATCCGGCATCACGATCACCGCCGGCCTTATGCTCGGCTTCACCCGCGAAAGCGCCGCCCGTTTTTCATTCCTGATGTCCCTGCCGATCGTTGCCGGTGCGGCCCTGCTTAAATCTGTTCATCTGCTCAAGCATGGCATTCCGGCCGGCGAAGGCATGCCGATGCTGGTCGGAATCGTTTTCTCGGCAGTTACCGGCTACATAAGCGTGGCCTTTCTGCTCCGCTTTGTACAAAAACAGAGCCTTTCGCCGTTTGTCTGGTATCGGCTGATTGCAGGTGGAGGCCTTATTGCCGTCATAATGTCAGGCTTCAATGGATAGAATATATTCCAGGAAGATCGGGAGGGATTTCATGCAGGGTGGTATCAAGGAATGGCCGGAGGCCGAACGCCCGCGCGAAAAGATGCTCAAACAGGGCGCAGCAACCCTCTCTGATGCCGAATTGCTGGCGCTGATCATCAGATCCGGTGATCACGGCTCCCGTCAGAGCGCCATCGATCTGGGACGGGGATTGATTTCGCACTTCAGCGGCAATATACGGGAGTTAGGGGGAGCCAGCCTCGGCGAATTGTGCGCCATCAAAGGTATTGGCCTGGCAAAAGCCACCAGCATCAAAGCCGCCTTCACTCTGGCCTCCCGTTTTCAGGGTCGTAAACTGGAACGACTCGACCGTTTCACCTCACCGCAACAGGTCTTCGATTATTTCCATCACGAATTTCGCGACAGCCGAAAGGAATATTTCCTGGTACTGCTGCTCGACGGCAAGAACCGCATTATCAGGCGGGTACAAATCTCCGAAGGCAGCCTCAATCAAAGCATCGTACATCCAAGAGAGGTCTTCAGCCCGGCGGTAAAAGAATCAGCCGCCGCCATGATCCTGGTGCATAATCATCCCACTGGCGACCCGGCCCCCAGCAGCGAGGATATCGCAATCACACGCCGCCTGAAAGAAGCCGGGGAGATCATCGGCATCAAGGTACTGGATCACATTATTGTCGGTGACGGAGAATACCTGAGTTTTGTGGAACGGGGTTTGCTGTAAAGAACAGTGTCCCGGTGATTGCCGTACGAGGTCAAAGAGAAAGCCCTCCCGATATGCTATCAGGAGGGCTTTCTCTTTGGTCAAAAATACTATGAAAATACCGGACTATTATTTTGGATTTAAAACATTCCCGCAAAACCACTCGCGTTGTACTTGGTTTTAACCGCCAGCCCAGGCATAATTTGGGAAGAATATTCTTCCGGGATAATTATGATGGAACT
>JANXZX010000037.1 GCA_025355325.1 Geobacteraceae bacterium | reverse complement strand
ATCTGCCGGCATCCCCACCTGGATTCCGGTTGTCTGCGGCGGAAAAATAGAGGCGGAGCAGATTCTTGCGGCCTTTCATGCCGGTGCGGATGGGGTGCTGTTGGCAGTCTGTCCGACCGGGGAGTGCCATTTTCAGGACGGCAATCTGCAGTTGGCAAAGCGGGTTGCCGTGTTGAAACCGGTGCTGGCTGCCCATGGCATTGCACTGGAACGGCTGTCACTAATCTATTCCCGTGACCCTGCTGGAGACGAGTTGCCGCGGCTGGTGCAAGAATTCACCCGGCGCCTGACTCAGCTGGGTCCGCAGGTACAAGTACTCGCTGCAAAAAGTTGACTAGTACAGTGAAACACTTATATTTTCGCTGCAAACCCCTCTAACAGACCTTTGAAAAACAAATAGAGAAAAGGCCTGATTTATGGTAGTTTATTGCGTATAACTCACTGTTATTAATGGAGAAAGTTATGCGCGGTTCGCCTGATTCCCTTGGCCCCATATTCGTCTATGTCACCACGGAGCAGTTCGTTCCCAAGAAGCACCCGCTCCGTTCACTGAAGCCATTGGTAGATTCTGCTCTTTCAAAACTTGATCGTGAGTTTGATGCCCTCTACGCATCAACCGGTAGACCCTCCATCCCGCCTGAGTATTTGTTGCGGGGATTGGTTCTCCAGTTTCTATATTCAATTCGCAGTTTTCCGCTGTTGATGGATCATATCCAGTCAGACATGGCCTTTCGCTGGTTTATCGGCCTTTCCATTGACGACAAAGTCTGGGACCAAAGTGTGTTTTCCTACAATCAGGAACGCCTGATCAAGGCGGACATTGGTCGGCGATTCCTGGAGGAGATCACGAAGCAGGCCGCCAAGAAAGGACTGCTCTCCAATGATCATTTCTCCGTTGACGGAACCCTGCTGGAGTCCCTTGCTTCCATCAAGAGCTTTCGGCCCAAGGATGACGACGATTCCGACAAACCAGCTGGTAACTTCACAGGAGAGAAGCTCTCCAACAAGACCCATAGCTCAACGACCGATCCAGATGCTCGGCTGTACAAGAAAAGCTCTGGGGCATCAGCAAAGCTCTCAGTCATGGGCCATGCCATGAGCGAGAATGACAACGGCTTCGTCACCCAGATTGAGGTAACCCAAGCCGATGGACATGCCGAACGCCAGGCTGCCAAGAAGATGGTGAAACGGCAGAAAGGCAACCGGTCGAAACGAATCACCGTGGCCGCAGACAAAGGCTATGACGCCGCCGACTTTGTTCAGGACATGCGGGATCTCCATGTTACACCGCATGTTGCCAGCAAGAAAAAGGGCACGGCAGTGGACGGCCGCACCACCCGTCATGAAACCTATAAGCAGAGCCTGAAAGACCGTAAGAAGATCGAAGAGTTCTTCGGTTGGGCCAAGGTCATTGCCGGGTTCCGGAAGCTCAGACACATCGGACTGGAGAAGATCAACTTCTACTTCTCCCTGGCAGCCGGATGCTACAATCTGGTCAAGCTGAGAAATATCCTGGCACAAACTTAGGAGCAATGCGCCCGGAATGCCCAAAAGGCATCACAAAGGGCTAAAACGAGCCAAATATCGAGTCAGAAAACAGTTAAAACGACTACAAAACCGGATCACCTTCCCAAACCGATTCTGAAAAAAGCTTCGGGCGGGAAGATGGGGACAAAATTTAGAAGTTTTTCAAAGGTCTGTTAAGGAGGAACACCATGTCTGAACTAAAACCGATCCTGCTTGCGGAAGACAATCCCAGCGATGCAGAACTGACCCTTGAAGCTCTGGCTGATTTTAAACTTGTGAATCGTGTAACCCATGTCAGAGATGGTGTGGAGGCGATGGAGTATTTGCGTTGTGAAGGGGACTACGCGACGCGCAGTCCCGGTAACCCGGCGGTGGTAATTCTTGATATTAAAATGCCACGCATGGACGGCATTGAGGTGTTGCGGGCAATTCGTTCCGATGTTGCGCTGAGAAAGATCCCGGTAGTGATGCTGACCTCCTCACGGGAGGAGCAGGATTTGCTCCGGAGTTATGAGCTGGGGAGCAATGCCTATGTGGTTAAACCGGTAAAGTTTTCGGAGTTTATCGATGCAGTGAAGCAGGTCGGGGTATTCTGGGCCATGCTGAACGAACTGCCGCCGGATGGAGTACCCACGAATGAAGAGTGAAAAAGATGCTGGGAGAGCGCTACGAATTCTCCATCTAGAAGATTCACCATTGGATGCAGAAATCATCCGGGAACGGCTGATTGACGCCGGTTTTTCTCTGCAGTTGGACTGGGCTGCCAACGAACAGGAATTCACTACGTTTCTGCAGCGCGGCGGCTATGATCTGGTCATTGCCGACTATCACCTGCCCATTTTTGATGGTGAGGCGGCACTAGTATTGACGAAATCTACCTGCCCTGGTGTCCCGTTCATCTGTGTATCCGGTGCCATAGGCGGTGAAAAAGTCGTGGAACTGCTCAAGCTGGGCGCCACGGATTATGTGCTGAAGGACCGGCTGGACAAGCTGCCGCTGGTGATTAATCGGGCGCTCGATGAGGTCAGGGAGCACACGGCGCGCCGGCTGGCAGAGGACGCGTTACAGAAACATAT
>JANXZX010000006.1 GCA_025355325.1 Geobacteraceae bacterium | reverse complement strand
GGGTTTTAACATTCTTGTAGGGCCATGCCTTGCCGTTAACAGTGATGACGTTTCCAAACATTTCGGGCCGGAGGATCGGTTCAACATTGCCGCTGGTGTCATGCAAGGCGCTGAAGGTATATGCGCCAAGATTCACGAAGTTCGGGAATATCAAAGAGCCATCTTCGGTAAAATCCTTATCCTGGATTACTAAAGGCAGGTCGAACTCATCCGACTGAAGCGTCGGTACTACCGGGTTGGCGTAACGCCCTTTGGGGAGGTTTGCCAGTGCGCCAGCACCTTCGACGGCAGGATCCTTGATCAGGTAAAAAGCCGCAACGCCGGCATAGGCATTCAAGCGGGTTATCCCCATGGAATGATCATGGAACCAGAGAGTACTGGCTTCCTGACTGTTAGGGTAGATGAAGGGAGGCTGCTTATTGGTGGCAGGGCGCCCCGGGAAACCACGGGTAAGATCCTCGACTGCAGCCCATTTAGCCTGAGCTGAGGGATCATTAGCCACCCACGCTTCGGGATGCCCGTCGGACTTCCAGTCAACGTCTCCTCCGTGCAGATGTGTGACAATACGGCATTCAGGCTCACCCATCGCTGTCCCGTCGATAGTCGGATCGATCTGAAGAAGATGTTTTGTCAAATACGATCCCGTACCTTTGACACCGTTTACCTCATCACGAAGATCGTTTGAGTAGTTAAAGGTAAGTTGTGTCCCTTTGGTTGCTTCTACCGTTGCCCCGTACATACCAAGAAAGACACCGTTAATGTCATAGCCCCACGTCTTGGTGACAATCGTTTTACCGGTAAGGGGATCCATGATCTGGCTGCCATCATTGTTTCGCAACCCGAAATCCCACGTGCCCTGACGAACAGAAACATTATATGTGGCTGGATTTGCAGAATCAGAAGGTGCGATGGGAATTTCTAAAAAAGCGTTACCGAATTGCTGTAGTCTCAGAGGGCTTAATGGCCCACGTTGGCTGGATGTCGCCGACTGCTGCTGGATGATTGTTGTTGTCTTGTCGCCATTGCATCCTGCCATCAATAATGCCGACAAAGTCAGCGCCACTGTAGAAAGGCATACCGATAGTTTTTTCACAAAAATACCCCCTTTGCGGAACAGAATACTTACTCCATTGCTATTACGTGTTCAGAATTTATATTCCCAACTATGTCAAGAGATGTCTTTTGCCTGAACTAAATACAAGATCCATACCAATCCCTTTTAATCGCGGTTTCTTAGTAAAAACAGCCTGATACGGGGCGTTAATACAATATAAAATGGTCTCAGAATAAGAATACTGTCTCACTTTGAGACAGTGCAATACCAAGTTTCCTTTTTCTCCACATTGCGCTACTATGCCCCGCATGAATATCGACCTGCATATGCATTCCAGCTATTCGGATGGTGCTTTTACACCCTCCGAACTTATCGCCCTCGCCGAAAAACTTGATGTTCGCGTAGTCGCCATTGCCGATCACGATTCCGTTGCCGGAATTGCAGAAGCAACTGTTGCGGGAGCTGCTGCCGCTATTGAAGTCATTCCGGCGGTTGAGCTTTCTGTTCAATTTAACGACTTGTCCGATGTCCATCTGCTTGGCTATGGCATCGATTTCCGCGATGAAGCGTTTCTACAGAATCTTGATGGATACAGACAGCGCCGGGAGGGACGTAACGAAGATATTCTCGAACGGGTGAACGAATGTCTGATTACTGAAGGACGGGTCCCGATAGACCTTGAAAGTGTTCTGGCCTTTGCCCGCGATGCCATTGGACGCCCGCACATAGCCAGGGCTTTGCTGGAACGGGGGTATGTGGACTCTGTCGAGGACGCCTTTCGACGGTATCTTGTGCCGTGTAATGTCCCAAAAACCTATTGGCCGATGGACGACGCCATAGCTGAAATCCATCGCATCGGCGGGGTTGCGGTGCTCGCCCACCCCACCAGCATTACCAAGGATCTGACCGTTCTTGGTTCAACTATTGCGGAACTTCAGCTGTCAGGTCTTGACGGCATTGAGGTATATAACAATATGGGCTGGCCGCTGGAGATTGAGTTCTTACGGCGTACTGCGGAGGATCGTGGCTTGCTGGTGACAGCAGGCTCGGATTTTCACGGCATTGAAGAGGGGCTCGAAATTGGGAAGGGGCGGGAAGGTATGCGCTTTGACAGCACCCTGCTCGCCCCCCTGTATGAAAAGATAAACTTGATTAAACAGCAAGCCTGCTAACTTTCAGGCGGGAATGCCTTCCCTCGCCAACTGATCACACCGTTCGTTTTCAACATGCCCGGCATGCCCTTTAACCCAGTTCCATTGTACTGAGTGGGGGCTTGTCAATTCAAGCAGTTGCTCCCACAAGTCTTTATTGACGACCGGTTCCTTCTTGCTGTTGCGCCATCCCTTCCGCTGCCAGCCGGCAATCCACTCCGTCATTCCCTTTACCAGATATTGAGAATCGGTCGTGATCAATACGCGGCAGGGGCGCTTTAACTGGCGAAGCGCTTCAATAGCCGCCGTCATTTCCATGCGATTATTGGTGGTTTCTCTGGCACCGCCGTTCAGCTCTTTCACGCGGCCGCCGTATCGAAGGATCGCCCCATAGCCGCCCGGGCCGGGATTGCCGCTGCAGGCACCGTCACAGAATATCTCTACGATCTGATCATTACTTTCCGCCACAATCAACCCCTTCGCCGATCAAAAGTGCTGCAATAGCAGCCATAACCCGCTCAACAATCAGCAGATGGGTTTCTTTGCAGTCTTCCAGCTGGAACAGATCACTGAAATCTACCGCAGGCCCGAAAACAACTGCCGCATCTTGCCCGAAGCCGGGAAATTTCCAGTGATTCAGCCCGATCAGAGCAGTTGGAATGACAGGCGGACGGGTATCATAGATAATTTTTCCGACTCCACGATTTCCCGGCCCCAGTTTTCCATCTTTATGGCGAGTCCCCTCGGGAAACAGCATCACTTTCTGCTCAAGCAGCAGGTCATTCAGTACCTGCCCTGCCCGAATGTCCCGCTTACGCTTGACCGGAAAAGCTCCCCATGAGGTATAAATCAGACGAAGGAACGTTTTTTCAAACAGTTCCTCTTTGGCGGGCGCCCAGAGCATCTGGAGCGGGTTATGTTTTATGACCGCCCAGGGTAGAAAGATGGTGTCATAGGCCGAAATATGATTGGATGCAATCAGTGCGGCGCCGCAACGGGGAATGTTGTCACTCCCCTTGATGACGAAACGGTTCAGTAGTGACGCGTATGTGCCGACGACATATACGGAAAACGTGACCCAACAGCGCTGTAGAAATGGTGCCTTCACGATACTCCTTCAAAACGGATCCACTTTGCTGATACAACTGCGCTTATAACATACCGGAGCAGGATGGTTCAATAATGCTTTTAAATCAGATGTGATGTGGTATAGGTACAGCCATTACCTGCCGGTGCAGAACCATGTACAAAGACAATCTGAAACGGGGGCGATTACCGATGCCTGCATTTGCCGTAAGTGAAGAGAAAAACCGTTGGCTGCAACTGAAAATGGACGAGTTGGGTGTTCGTGAAGAAGATCTGGAAGAGAGCTTCGTGCGCTCATCCGGAAACGGCGGTCAGCATGTCAACAAAACGTCGAGCTGTGTGCAGCTGAAGCACAAACCGACCGGCATTCAGGTGGTGTGCATGCGGGAAAGAAGTCAGTCGGTAAACCGTTTTGTGGCTCGCCGTCAGCTGCTTGAAAGAATTGAGGCCGCTTCCGGTGTGAAAACAGCCGATATGAAGCGTATTGAAAAACTGAAAAAACAAAAAGACCGCCGCCGCAGAAGGTCACCCAGCACTTGATGGACCGGCTCCTAGTGCCACGTAACACCTAAATCCACCCCCCCTCAGTCACCCCCTTATCAGGGGGGAAGCCTTGAAGTCTCCCCTGATAAGGGGAGATTTAGAGGGGTTAGCCGCGAAAAAATAAGTGTTACAGCGTACTAGTGTGCCTCACTCCAGTTTGCTCCGTAGCTGATGTCCACCTTGAGTGGAATTCGCGTTTCCACCGCACGCCCCATCTCCTCTTCAACCACCAGCTCTATCTTCATAATTTCATGTTCCGGAACCTCTAACACCAGTTCATCGTGAACCTGCATGATCAGGCGGCTCTGAAGCTGCTCCGAGCGAATTCGCGCATCAACCCGGATCATGGCACATTTGATGATATCCGCTGCCGAACCCTGAATCGGATAATTTATGGCGTTGCGCCGGGCAAAAGCCAGCACATTGCCGTTGCTGCTCTGGATATCCGGAATCGGCAGGCGTCGGCCGAGAATCGTCCGGACACAGCCGTGTTCTTCTGCTTCCTTGATGCAGGAATCCAGAAACGCAATAGCTCCATGGTGCCGTTCTTTATAGGCGTTGATGAAATCTTCCGCCGTTTTGCGCGCTATGCCAAGCTGCTTGGCAAGAGAGAATGAGCCTTGGCCGTAGATAATACCGAAATTGATTGCCTTGGCCTGACGACGCATTTCGGGAGTAACCATTTCTGGAAACAGTCCAAAGACCTCAGCAGCGGTGCGGGTATGGATGTCTTCGTCATTGGCGAAGGCGTGGCAAAAAACTGTGTCACCGGAAAGATGTGCCAACACACGAAGCTCGATCTGGGAGTAGTCAGCAGACAGAATTACATGCCCCGGCGGGGCGATAAAGGCATGACGGATGCGGCGCCCTTCTTCACTGCGGATAGGAATGTTCTGCAGGTTCGGATCCGAAGACGAAAGTCGTCCGGTGCTGGTTACGGTCTGGTTGTAGGAGGTATGTACCCGCCCGGTTTTCGGACTGACAAGGCGCGGGAGAGCATCAGTGTAGGTTGATTTGAGTTTGGCAACGCTCCGGTAATCAAGAATCAGACGAACTATTTCGTATTCCTCTGCCAGAGCCGTCAGCACTTCGATATCAGTTGACCAACCGGTTTTCCCCTTGTTTTTTTTACCGGCCTTCAGGCCGAGCCGGTCGAACAGGACTTCTCCCAGTTGTTTGGGAGAGTTGAGATTAAATCGTTCCCCGGCCAGAGCATACACCTGCTCCTCCAGCGTTCCCATCCTCTCTGCGAAGTCAGCAGACAAGCCATTTAGCATTGTGCAGTCCAGAAGAACACCATGGTTCTCCATTTCGGCAAGAATCGACACCAGGGGCATCTCAACCGTATGAAACAGTGTGATGTCATTGCCTGACACCAGCAATGGTTCGAATTTCCGCCGCAGCAGCCAGGTGGCATCGGCATCTTCTGCGGCATATCGCGCAGCCGTTTCCAGATCCACTTCGGCAAAGTTTATCTGATCTTTGCCGCTTCCCGCCACATCCTGATAGCTGATCATGCGGTGATTCAGATGCTCCTGCGCCAGCGCATCCAGACCATGCCCCTTGCGTGACGGGTTGAGCAGATAGGAGGCCAGCATGGTATCAAACCAGACACCAGCCAGACTGATGCCGTTATTGGCCAGTACCTGCATATCAAATTTGATGTTCTGGCCGACCTTGCGCAGGGACGGGTTCTCAAGCAGTGGGCGCAGCCGGTCAAGGACGGTGCTGTGGGAAAGCTGATTGGGTGCGAGTACCGCCTCTGTTTCACTGGTAAGTGCTGCGAACAAGGTAAGTTCTTCCGGTGCCGACTTGGTGACAGCCGGAGAAATTATGTGCCCTACCGGAATATAATACGCTTCGTGATCTCGATATGAGAATGAAAGCCCGACAATTGCTGCCTTCCGTGGGTCAAGACTGGTGGTTTCCAGGTCAAAGGCGAATTCACCGGCCGACTCCAGAGCGCCGACAAGCTTTTCAAGTCCGGCTGTGGTGGTCACCGTTTGATAATTTTCGGTGGAAAGCGTCGCCGTTCCGGTTAGTTCCTTGATAAGTGTGGTGAAACCATATTTTTTAAAGATCGTGTTCAGTGTTTTCTGGTCCGGCTCCTGTGCAGCCAGCGACTCCGGATCAACATCCAGCGGAACATTGCATTCGATGGTCGCCAACCGGCGTGAGAGCAGTGCCTGCTCTTGGAATTCACGCAACTTCTCTCCGTTTTTCCCTTTAACCTCATCAGCCCGCGCCAGCAGCGCATCAAGCGACCCGAATTCCAGAATCAGTTTAGTTGCCGTTTTCTCGCCGATGCCCGGTACACCGGGGATGTTGTCCGAAGAATCGCCTGCCAGCCCGAGTATATCGATAACAAGTTCAGGACCGACTCCAAAACGCTCGATAACTTCGGCAATACCCGACTCTTTCCCTTTCATGGTATCCAGAAGGGTGACCCGTTCGGTGACGATCTGCATCAGGTCTTTGTCTCCGGTGACCACTACCACTCTTCCGCCTTGATCGGCAAAACGTCCGGCCAGAGCCCCGATTATATCATCTGCCTCGTATCCCTGCAGTTCCAGCGTCGGTATATTGAATGCCCGCACCACCTCACGGATCGGCTCCATCTGCACTCGCAGATCATCCGGCATGGCAGCACGATTGGCCTTGTAGTCCGGATACATTTCGGTACGAAAGGTTGTTCTTCCGGCGTCGAAAACGACAGCCACATGGTGCGGATTGTAATCTTTCAGCAGTTTAAGCAGCATCTGGATGAAGCCGTAGATGGCATTCGTCGGGAAGCCACTTGGCGAGGAAAGGTGACGGATGGCATAGTAGGCGCGGTAGATGTATGATGAACCGTCAACGAGGTAGAGGGTCTCTTTAGTGCTCATTACTGTTCTTCTCCGTCTTTTGTGTCGCGGGTAAACAGCACAAACACCATTGAAGGGCGCTTGCTCGACTCCCGCATGGCAAACTGCATTCCATCAAAATTCCACCCCTTTGAACACCAACTGTTGAGCGTTTCCTCGATCACGTCCTCGGTCACCGTTCCAATTTCAACAACTTTATAGATCTGCATGATTGGATCCTCAGAATTACATTGGAGAGTCGCACCTCTCCCGGGCTATAAAAAAAGGCGACCCGAGAGCCGCCTTGAAAATGCCTGTTAGATACCGGTTATTTTTGGAATCCGAGCTTGGCGGAAATTTCTTCGCCCGATTTCAGTACCAGCGGAATCAATTCGTTTTTGATGCGTTCATCGGAAAAACGCATTGACGGACCGGAAATACTGACTGCGCCGATAATGCGGCGAGTATAATCACGGATCGGAGCACTGACACACTTGACGCCGGTGTCCAGTTCTTCATTATCAAAAGCGTAGCCCTGCTCAGAAATTTGTTTAAGCTGTTTTTTTAAAGTTTCCCGATCAGTAATGGTATTGGGAGTATAACTTTTCAGTTCTTTCGAGGGGAGGTACGATTCAAGCTCCTCATCGCTCATGTAGGCAATCTGAACCTTGCCGGCGGCCGTACAGTACGCAGGCAGTCTCGACCCGACCCGGGGAACAACCCTGACGGTCATGGCGGTTTCGACAACATCGAGGTAAACGATGTTAAAGTCTTTCAGAATAGAAACATAGGTCGTCTCATTACATTCCGCAACCAGAGCTTCAAGCACCGGCTTTGATTGCCTGAGCAGACCCATTTGCTTTATAAATGTCTGGCCGAGTTCCAGTGTTTTAAGTCCAAGCCGGTAATTTTCCGTAACTTTGTTTTGTTCAATATAGCTGCGGGATTCAAGAGTTGCAAGCAGCCTGAAGACGTTGTTCTTATGAAGTTTCAAACGTTTGCTCAGCTCTGTAACCCCCAGCTCATCTACTTCTCCGTGGAATTGCTCCAGAAGATCGAGTGCGTGAGAAACAGCCTGTATAAGGTATTCCGATTTTTCTTTTTTTGCCATGTGACGAGTCCTTTTCGAGAAATATTGAAATTTATGGAAGAGACAACATACTAAAATGTAGTGGTAAATTATGAAACAAGCAAAAAACTCATTTTTTTTGATTTGTTTCGAAAATGTTAGAATATTGTTTTACAATTGTCAAGTACGAAAAATTGTTTTATATTTAGCCTTCAAAAGTGATCGTCATATCTGCTTGGTTTTTTGTTTATAGAACATGAAAGAGGATGCCATGCTGACCCTGCGTAAAAAAATACTTGTGGCAATCGATGGTTCTCCTCAGTCTGACAAAGCGGCAGAAGAAGCTGTCCGACTTGCCGCAAATATCAGCACGAACCGAGCATCATTTCGTAACAGGGTGAATCAAAGGATATGAGTAACCAACAAGCACGGGGAAAACTGATTGTCTTTGAAGGCACAGATGGCACCGGCAAAACCACCCAGCGTAATCTGCTTGGACAATATCTGCAAAACCAAGGATATCCGGTAATTATCACCAAGGAACCGACCGAAGGTCCGTATGGTATGAAAATTCGCGATCTCTACCGACACAGGAACAGGTACAGTCGCGAAGAAGAACTTGAACTTTTTCTTGCCGACCGTCGGCATCATGTAACCGAAATTCTTCATCCTGGACTCCTTGATGGTAAGATTATCCTCTGTGATCGCTATTATTTTTCCACAGCCGCCTATCAAGGTGCTCTGGGTCTCGATCCCGAAGCCATCCTTGCGCTCAACGATTTTGCCCCGGAACCTGATCTTGTCTTGCTCTTTCAGGCGAGTCTTGACATAGGGCTGCAGCGAATCACAGCCGGACGAGGTGAAACTTTGAATAATTTTGAGCAACGCGAATTCCTGGAAAAAGTTGCCGCCATTTTTTCTACAATCAAGCGGCCGTATATTTTCAACGTCGATGCATCGGGGCCAATAGAGGACGTCCATCGCTTGGTTGTCAGGTATGTGATGGACCTGCTTCAGCCCGCATACACTGCAGCACAGGACTGACATATGAGCGGTAGTAAAAGGATCCTTTTCATACTTTGCTGTTGTGCCCTTCTTGCCTCTTGCACGGTGTACCAGAAGGTGGTCACAGTCGTTAACGAGCCGACAAAAGAAGAGCCGGAGACGGATCTCTCCTGTTCCTACTTTTATTTTCTTTGGGGCTCCCATGCTGAATTCACCGGGCGTTACGCCGAGGCTTTTGAGGCCTATGAAAAAGCTTTGATTTGCGACCCTAAAGTCAATTACCTGAGGGAAA